>NZ_BAOX01000070.1:0-19381 GCF_000813105.1 Rhodococcus sp. BS-15
GCATGTTCTTCGATCTCTCCGCTGAGAGAATCGGTGAGTGCGGCAATGCCTTCCATCCGGCCGACCGACGAGAATAGTGTCTCGTACCGGTCGACGGTCGGTCTGATGATCTCGACGAAGCGGCCTCTGGTGCTCGTCCAGTGCTGACCGACGGTGTCGAACCACACGTCGAAATCCGCCGTGTCGTCCCAGTAGCCGATGAACACCGTCGTGGGGATACCTTCTTCGTCGGTGTATCGCGCCCGGTCCGTCCGGGGTGGGCCTTCGTCACCCCACGGGGAGGCGTCGGGCAGGCCCTGTATTCCGAAGTAGCCCATCACGACTCGTTCGGTTGATACCGGAAAGCGGGCCACGTACGACGGGAAGGGTGGCTGGTAGCCCTCGGGTGTGCGACGCGGACACGACCGTGGAACGACGAGATGATCGGGTATCGCGGATTCGAGTTCAGACACGGGCTGCGTCCTCGTCGCGAGCGAGCTGTTCGGTGATCTCGAGACGGACCTCGGCGGCGACGTCCTCGGTGAAGTCGTACCGTGCGTTCGCGACAGGCTGCGCACCCGACACGACGCGGTCGCCGGGAGTCTTGTCGAGCCAGAGCCTCGTCACGTCCGGACGCGAATAGTGGCCGGCCGGGTCGGCGGCGGCCTTGGCGATCGAAATAAGGCTGGTGTCGATGTCGGCGTAGACGATGCCTTCCGCGTCGGGTGCGAGCGGCTCGTGCATCAGTTGGCCGTCGGGCGCGAAGATTCGGGCATGACCGCCGCCTGCGGTGAGCATCGCGCGCTTGGCGTCATCGGTGCACATGATGTCGATCATCTCGGGGGATACGGTCGCGCAGGGGCTGATGACGAAGCAGCCGCCTTCGACGGCGTAGATGCGGCTGGCAGCGGTGTTGACCTCGGGCCCAAGGGCATAGGCCGCGCCGGTGTAGAGCGAGAAGCTGGGCCAGGCACCGATGTGAACCTGCTCGTTCTGGGCGTACATCGCGTACTTCGACAACGGTTGCAGGTGCTCCCAGCAGCACAGTGCGCCGACGCGTCCGAGGTCGGTGTCGTATACCGACAGGTCGGATCCGTCACCTTCGCCGTACACGGTGCGTTCGACGTGCGTCGGCTTGAGCTTGCGGCGCATCGCGACGGTCTTTCCTTCGGCGTCGATGATCCACTGGGCGATGTAGAGACTGGCCTTGTATCGCTCGCTCAGGCCCATCAGAACCATGATGTGGTTGTCCTTGGCGGCCTGCGCAATTCGAGCGGCCTGGGGTGTTCCGTACTCCAGTGAGTTGTCGAAGTAGCGCTGCGTGAACTGAAATCCCCACGCCGGTGCGTCGAGCCAGATGTACCAGGGGTAGCCGGGCAGGTAGGTCTCGGGAAATGCGATGAGCTCGGCTCCGGCGCGGGCCGCGTCCTCGATCAGGCCGATCGCCTTGTCGATCGACGCGTCGAGATCGAGAAATACCGGCGCGGCCTGGACTGCTGCGGCGCGAAACTGGTGGTGTGTCATTGCGGGCCTTTCGTGTGGGAGGGCACCAGTTTTGCCTGCTGAGAGGCCGATGGATGGCCTCGATGTGTCGGAATAATTGACTCTCCGTCGCATGCCCGGATGCCGAAACGCTGCGGTAACCGGGGCCTCGTGTGTGGACACATGATCGTCACGCGTGGAGCTCGATCGGCGGTGCGCATCTGCCGCACAATGTGTGCGCGATCACACAAGACCTCCTCGCCTGTCCGGGCGCAGTCTGGACCGGACACGCCACAGGTGCCGCGATCGGCACCCGAGAAGGAGCCAACAAACATGACTGCAGTCCAGGAATCGGCCGCACCGACGTTGCCGACCGACACCGCCACCGAGCTCTACATCGCGGGGCAGTGGCACGGCGCTTCCGACGGAGGCACGTTCACCGACATCAACCCCACGACGGAACAGCCACTGGCCGAGGTTGCGGCGGCCACCGCGTCGGACGTCGATGCAGCGGTGCGTGCGGCTCGCGCCCAGCTCGGTGGCGAATGGGGTGCCACGCCCGGAGTGGTCCGCGGACAGCTGCTCAATCGAATTGCCGATCTGATCGAGCGCGACGGCGATCTGTTGGCGCGGCTCGAGGCCCTCGATGTCGGTAAGCCGGTGGGGCAACCGGCGGTGCTCGACATCCCCAATGCGGCAGCCACTTTTCGGCACTTCGCCGGCTGGGCCGACAAGATCACCGGAAGTTCCATTCCCACGGCGGGCTACTTCGGGCAGCCGACGCATTCGTACACCGTGCGCGAACCCGTCGGAGTGATCGGCGCGATCGTTCCGTGGAACACCCCACTGATGATCGCCGCATGGAAGCTCGCGCCCGCGCTGGCCGCGGGAAACACGCTCGTCGTCAAGCCGCCGGAGGATGCGCCACTGTCCATCCTGCATCTCGCACGTCTGATGGACGAGGCCGGTCTGCCCGGTGGTGTCGTCAATGTCGTTCCAGGACTGGGAGAAGTGACCGGCGACGCGCTGGTCGGGCACCCGGACGTCGACAAGATCAGCTTCACCGGTAGCCCGCGGGTCGGCAGGCTCATCGCGAAGAAGGCTGCCGACACGTTCAAGCGAACGACTCTCGAGCTCGGCGGTAAGTCCCCGCAGATCATTCTCGAGGACGCGGATCTCGAGGCGGCGATCAACGGAGCCGCGATGGGACTGTTCTTCAATCAGGGCCAGGTATGTGCGGCCGGTACCCGGGTGCTGGTGCACAGTTCGCTGTACTCGCAGGTGGTCGACGGTCTGGCCGCTGCGGCGTCGGCTCAGGTGTTGGGCGATCCCTTCGATCCGTCGACGACGATGGGGGCACTGGTCAACGCGAACCAGCGCGACAGCGTGCTGGGGTACATCCAGGCCGGACGCGACGGCGGTGCCGAGTGGCGGCCGGTGGCAGTCGACCCGACGGGGCAGGGTACTTCGTCGAGCCGACGATCTTCGCCGACGCCGACAACGGCATGAAGATCGCCCAGGAAGAGATCTTCGGGCCGGTCGGCACGGTGATTCCGTTCGACACGGCCGATGAGGCCATCGCCATCGCCAACGGCACGGTATACGGACTCGCTGCGAGCATCTGGACCCGCGACGTCTCGCGCGCCCACACTCTCGCGGCTCGGGTGCGCTCCGGTGCGGTGTGGGTGAACGGTTGGGCGGCAATCGATCCCGCGCTCCCATGGGGCGGCATGAAGACCAGTGGCACGGGCCGTGAGCTGGGATGGGCCGGCATCGAGGCCAACACCGAGGAGAAGGTTGTCACGATCGTCCTGTAGAGCTGACGCAGGTGAGCGGGAGTGGAGCCTGCGGAACGACCCCAGGTGAGCGGGAGTGGAGCCTGCGGAACGACCCATGTGAGCGGAACTTCGACCCCTGCTACGAGGTTCCGCTCACCTGGGGTAACGCGGTGTTTACGGAAGGACACGCGATTCGTAACGAGCAGGTCGCAAGATTTAGTTCAACGGACGTAGAACAACGTCCGAACGGATCGGAAGGCGATGATGACGATGCCCGAACCCTAGGTCCCAGCAGGGAGCCGCTACCGTAGGGCTGTGCCGAAGCTCGTGGACCACGACGAACGCCGCCGCGCGATCACCGCGGCAACCTGGCGTTTGATCGCTGCCAAGGGGATCGATGCCGCGAACATGCGGGACATCGCGACCGAGGCGGGATACACGAACGGCGCGCTGAGCCACTACTTCGCGGGCAAGGACGAGATTCTCCGAACCGCATTCGAGCACGTCTTCGAGGCAACGAATCGCCGTATCGACGAAGCTCTTGGCGACGCAACGGGATTCGATGCCCTCCGCATCTTCTGTCGAGAAGTGATGCCGACGACCGAAGAGACTCTGCTCGAGGCGAGAATTGCAGTCTCGCTGTGGCAGCGCGCGATGTACGACGAGCACATGGACGACACGAACCATCGATCCTTGGTGTCGTGGCGGGCGCGGATGGCGGAGTTTCTCGAGCAGGCTCGCGCAGAAGGCGACGCCGGCGACTTCGATGTCGATCTCGCCGTCGAAATGTTGCTCAACATGATGATGGGTATGCAGATTCTCGCGTGCTCACCCCCGATGACACCACTGCCGACCGGCAGTTCGAGATGCTCGACCGCTTCATAGCTCAGCTGTAGCCACCCTCTGTGCGGGCGACCCGCGCTCTCTCGCATGCCTTCGTTATTCAACGTATGTAGAACCAACACCCGACCTCGAGGAACACTCATGCCAACCCTCACGCCCCACGCAATCGACCATGCCTTGTCGTTGCCCACCGAAGACGAGATTGCGCAGGTTCGAGACATCGTCGACGCCGCCGGATTCGTCACCGCCGCAACCAGGTTCGTCTACGTCGGACTGGATGAACCGGACAAGGCCGAGTTGTACGTCACCGAACCGACAACCCGACGCACCTTTCGGGTGCTGTTGCACGACATCTCGACACCCGATGCCGTCGACCTTCTCGTCTCCCTCGACGAGCGTCACGTGATCGGCTCCACCCGCCTCGATGCCATCCGTGACGGCCAGATGCCGGTGCTCGACGAGGAATTCGAGCTCGTAGAGAAGGTGCTCTCCACCGATCCGGACTGGCTCGCCGCGCTGTCCGCGCGCGGACTGGACGTAGCCGACGTTCGAGTGGCACCCCTGTCGGCAGGTGTGTTCGACTACCCGGGCGAGCACGGCCGACGCATACTGCGCGGCCTGGCCTTTCGGCAGGACTACCCCGCCGATCACGCGTGGGCCCATCCCATCGACGGGCTGGTCGCGTTCGTCGACGTGATGAATCGGACGGTGGACAAGGTTGTCGACCTGGGTGTGGTTCCCATCCCGGAGGAATCGGGAAACTTCGACGATCTGGCCGTCACCGGCCCGCTGCGCACCACGCAGAAGCCCATCGAGATCACCCAACCCGACGGTCCGAGCTTCACGGTTCGAGGCAATCGCGTCGACTGGGAGAAGTGGTCGTTCCGGGTCGGCTTCGATGTGCGTGAAGGTCTGGTGCTGCACCAGATCGGGTTCGAGGACGGGGGTGCCGTGCGTCCGATCATCCATCGCGCGTCGATCGCCGAAATGGTTGTCCCTTATGGTGATCCATCGCCCGTGCGGTCGTGGCAGAACTACTTCGACACCGGTGAGTACCTGGTGGGTCGGTACGCGAACTCACTCGAGCTCGGGTGTGACTGCGTCGGAGACATCACGTACTTCGACGCCGTGATCGCCGACGAATTCGGCAACCCGAAAACTCTGACCAACGCCGTGTGCATGCACGAGGAGGATTTCGGGGTGCTGTGGAAGCACACCGATCTGTGGTCGGGCTCGCAGGAGACCCGTCGTCAGCGCCGACTCGTGATCTCCTTCTTCACCACCATCGGCAACTACGACTACGGATTCTTCTGGTACCTCTACCTCGACGGCACCATCGAATTCGAGGTCAAGGCAACCGGAATCGTGTTCACCTCCGGGCATCCCGGCGGCGACTACCCGTACGCAACAGAGATCGCCCCGGGGCTCGGAGCGCCGTGCCACCAACACCTGTTCAGCGCGCGACTGGACATGATGGTCGACGGCATCGGCAACTCCGTCGAAGAGATCGAGACCCGCCGAGTACCGATGGGCCCGGACAACCTGCACGGCAACGCCTTTGCTCTGCAACACACCCCACTCGCCACGGAATCCGAGGCGCAACGCATCGCCGACGGCACGGTAGGCCGCGTCTGGCACGTCACCAATCCGACCTCGCTGAGCCGTCTCCGAAAGCCCGTAGGATACACGCTGCACCCCGAGGGGCAGCCGCTGCTTCTCGCCGACGACAACTCGTCGATCGCGCGACGCGCCACGTTCGCCACCAAGCATCTCTGGGTGACGCAGTTCGATCGAAGCGAACGTTATGCAGCAGGTGATTTCGTCAACCAGCACCACGGTGGAGCGGGTCTGCCGGCATTTGTCGCATCGGATCGCAGCCTCGTCGACGAGGACATCGTGCTGTGGCACACCTTCGGGCTCACCCACTTCCCGCGGCCCGAGGACTGGCCGATCATGCCGGTGGACTACACCGGCTTCAAACTGAAGCCCGCAGGATTCTTCGATCGCAACCCCACCTCGATGTGCCTAGCACGACGTCCGCGCATTGCACCGCCTCGAGCTGCGAAAGCGGTGAGCAGAATGTCTGAGCGCCAACCGAATTCGACGGCAGGCGCGCTACGCGGTTCCATCGGCGTCGTCGGGATCGTGTTCCTGGTCATCGCGGCTGCAGCGCCGTTGACCGCCATCGGCGGTGCCCTGCCGGTCATGATCGCGACAGGTAACGGAGCGGGCGCACCGCTCGCCTACATCGTCGCGGCAGTCGTCCTGCTTATCTTCAGCGTCGGCTACGCGGCCATGAGCAGACACATGGTGGACACCGGCGCGTTCTATGCCTACGTGGAGAAGGGGCTCGGGAGAACCATGGGCCTCGGCGCCGCGGGTCTGGCGCTGCTGACGTACACCGCCATTCAGGCGGGCATCTACGGCCTCGCCGCATCGACAGTCGACAGCCTGGTCGTGAAGTACGGCGGACCCGACCTGCCCTGGTGGTTGTGGGCACTCGGTCTCGTCGCGATCGTGGCGCTGCTCGGCTACCGCAGCATCGATCTCGGTGCCAAGGTGCTCGGAGTACTGCTGGTGCTCGAGATCGGCATCATCGTGATCCTGTCGGTCGCGGTGTTCGCCAAGGGAGGTGCCGCGGGCATCGACGTCGAATCGTTCACTCCCTCGGCCTTCTTCAGCGGATCGCCGGGAATCGCCCTGATGTTCGCCATCGCGTCGTTCATCGGCTTCGAGGCCACCGCGATCTACGGCGAGGAGGCGCGTAACCCCACGCGGACCGTTCCGATCGCGACCTATGCCGCGGTCGTCACCATCGGACTGGTGTACGCGGTGTCGAGTTGGGCCGTCGTGCTCGCATTCGGCAGTGCGTCCGTCGCGCAGGCCGCTGCCGACGATACGGCGGGACTGACCTTCGCCGCTGCCGCCCAGTACTTGGGCCCGATGTCGGCGGACATCATGGAAATCATGTTGGTCACCAGTCTCTTCGCCGCCCTGCTCGCGTTCCACAACGCAATCGGACGGTACGTGTTCGCACTGGCCCGCAAGGGTGTTGCGCCGTCGATGTTGGCGCGCACCCACTCTCGGCACGGCTCCCCGCATATGGGATCACTGTTCCAGACCGCCTCGGCAGGAGTGGTTCTCATGGTCTTCGCGGCAGCAGGCGCAGACCCGGTGCTGGAACTGTTCACCTGGATGTCCGGACTGGCCACCGTGAGCATCCTGGTTCTGATGATCCTCACCGGCGGCGCGATCATCGCGTTCTTCCGTCGATCGACCGTGGATACGCGCACCTGGCACACCGTTGTGGCCCCGGCACTCGGAACCGTGGGGTTGGTGGCGATCCTCGCCCTCGTGCTGGACAACTTCACGCTGCTCATCGGCGGTTCGGGAGTGCTCGCCGCCCTGCTGTTGATCGTCGTCGTGGCATTCTTCGTGGGAGGAACAATTACGGCGCGAGCGACTCGGAGTCGAACTCTCGAGACGACGGAGGTCTGACACCGATGGTCATGACGGTGCTGATGGCGCTCGGTGCGGTGGGTGCTGTTCTCCCGCTGCTCGGACGTGGCAAGCACACGGGGCGGGTGCGGTGGGCTCACCTCTGCATGGGCACCGTCATGGCCGCCATGGTGGCCTTCGGTACCGACCCATCCATGGCTCTGATATCGATACTCACCCTCGTCGCGGTAGCCGTACACGTCACCGCAGACGTGCCGAACAGAACCCGATCTATTCCATGCGCGGTGGACCTGACGTGCATGGCCGTGCTGCTGATGATGCTGCCGTCCATGCACTCCCACGCGGAACCGCAGGTGTCGACGGGGCACCGGCACGGAGTCGAGGCGGATCCGAGAATCATCGCCGCGCTGCTCCTGGTGGGGTGGATGGCCGTGACGATCCACCTGCTGCGCACGAACCCGCCAGGACGACGAGTGACAGCAGGTTCGGCGCTGATGATCCTGGGAATGGCCCCGATGGTGCTCTGACGGAAGCTGATTGGGTGCGCATCTGACCCAGAATGTGTGCGCGCAGCGACATGTTTGTGCTCGCAGATTCGGCCACTGTTGTGTCGACGGTCACAACAGGAAGAGGCAGCGCATGTCGACGGATTACATCGTAGTGGGAGCAGGATCAGCAGGAAGCGTCATCGCCCGACGGCTGGTCGATGCCGGGCACACCGTGCATGTCATCGAAGCCGGACCGGTGGATACCGATCCGGCAATCCACTCACCCCAGGGCTGGCCGACGCTGCTGGGCGGATCGCAGGACTGGGGACTGTTCACCACCCCGCAGAAGCATGCCAACGATCGGCGGATCTTCTGGCCACGCCGGCGCGTACTCGGCGGCAGCTCGTCCCTCAACGGAATGATTTACGTCCGAGGACATTCCAGCGACTACGACGCGTGGGCGTCCGCAACCGGAGATGCCGGGTGGGCCTGGGAGAACGTACTGCCGCTGTTCAAGCTCTCGGAGTCGCACGAGCTCGGTGCCAACGAGTTCCACGGCGGCGACGGGCCACTGCCGGTGTCCATCATGGGTACCCCGCATCCACTGGCGGCTGCCTTCGTCGATGCGGCCGTCGAGCACGGCCACAAGCTCATCGACGACTTCAACGCCGACGAGGTGGTGGTGCGGGCTACAACCACACCACCACCCGCGACGGCGAGCGGATGAGCGCGTGGAAGAGCTTCGTCGGCCCGGTACTGAACAATCCCGATCTGACCGTCACCACCGGAGCGCTCGTGCACAAGGTGGTGCTCGAGAACGGCCGAGCTGTGGGAATCGAGTACACGCTCGGTGGTTCCGAGCCGCAGCGAACATTCGCCGATCACGAGGTCATCCTGTGCGGCGGCGCTCTTGGGTCGCCGAAGGCGCTGATGCTCAGTGGAATCGGGCCGTCGGGTCACCTCGAGGAGTTGGGCATCGATACCGTCGTCGACCTGCCGGGCGTCGGCGAGAACCTGCACGACCATTTGCTGCTGAGCAACATCTACGAGTCACTCGAGCCGCTCGCCGCCGGCACCAACAACCTGCTCGAGGCGCAGCTGTACGCCCGCAGCACCGGATGGGCAGGCGCTGCACCGGATCTGCAGCCGCTGTTCATGCACATTCCGTACCCGGCAGACGGATACCCGGTGCCCGAGAACGGCTACACCATCGCACCCGGCATCGTCGCTCCCCGCTCGCGGGGGACCCTGCGGTTGGCCTCCTCGGACCCCGGTGAACTGCCACTGGCGGATCCGAACATCCTGGCCGACCCGTACGACCTCGAAGCGATGGTCGATGCGGTGGAGATCTGCCGCGAGATCGGAGCATCCGACGCGTTCGCGCCGTGGCGCAAGGCCGAGGTGGTTCCGGGACCGAGTGCGCGGACCCGCGACGATCTTCGGGCCTACGTCCGACAGACCGCCGGTACATACCACCACCAGGTCGGCACCTGCAAGATGGGAGCCGAGTCGGACGCCGATGCCGTTGTCGGAGCAGACCTTCGGGTCCGCGGCGTCGAGGGGCTGTGGGTGGCGGACGCGTCGATCATGCCCACGGTGCCGTCGGGCAACACCAATGCGCCGTCCATCATGGTCGGTGAGCGGGCCTCGGATCTGATCCTCGGGAAGTGACTCGTACTCGGGTGAGGGCGACCTGTGCCCTCACCCGACGCGATACTCGCGCGGCGACATGCCGTACGTCTCCTTGAACAGCTTCGAGAAGTTCGAGGAATCGATCAAACCGTGACGCGCACAGATGGTTCCGATGGTGTCCGCGGCGAAACGTGGATCGCGGAGGTCGCGGTGACACCGATCGAGTCTCCTGGATCTGATCCAGCCGGCCACCGTGCGACCGTCGGACTCGAAAAGTTTCTGCAGGTACCGCGTCGAGATGTGCAGTCGCGCAGCGATCGACGCCGTCGACAGCGTGGGATCTGACAGTTGCGACTCGACGAGACTCTTGGCCTCGATCAGCAGTGTCGAACCCGGTGCGTCGTGCGGAGCCGCGTCGTCGAGAGCGGCGCAGAGCAGATCGAGGACGGCGTTCTCCAGCATCGGCGTCGTCGGCAGAGTTCCGTCGGCCGCGTTGCGGCGCAGATTGAACAGAAACGGCGACACCAACGCGCCGACGCCGTGATCGCCCTCGATGCGACGCGCGGCAACAGTCGTCAACTCACGGGAATCGATGCGCAGCGCGTCGCGCGGGAACATCACCACGAACATCTCGAAGTCCCCGACGAAATGCAGATCGTACGGGGCACTGGTGTCGTACACCGCGAAGTCGCCCGGCTCCAGCACGGCCTCGCGGTCGTTCTGGACCAGCGTGCCGCGGCCGGTCAATTGCAGGCCGACCTTGATCAACCCGGGATCGGCACGCTTGATGGTGGCGCGTGTGCGGCGCACGTCCACCTCGCGCCCCGCGACCTCGCTCAGTTGCAGCGAACCCAACGTCGACGACACCAGGGTGCCCTGGAACGGAGACGGCCCGGTGGACACAGCGTCGAGCGGCACGAACGCCGTCGAGACGTTCTCGCGCCATTGCTCGAAATCCTGTGCCACCGGGCTCATGTCATACGGCCGGGCGGTTGTCGATCAGCCTGCGGGCCTTACCGATCGAACGCTCCAACGCAGCCTGTGGCAAAACGTCGACGTTCACCGTCACACCGATCCGGTTCTTGACCAGCTTCTGCAGCGTCACGCCCAGGACGGCGTACTGATCGGACGGCACATCGGGCCTGGCCTCCACCCGCACCGTCAGGGAATCCATTCGGCCCGCCCGTTCGAGTACGCACTGGAACTGCGGTGCGAGCGCGGGAACACCCAGGATGAGCTCCTCGATCTGCGTCGGGAACAGGTTGACGCCGCGCAGGATGATCATGTCGTCGGTACGGCCGGTGACCTTCTGCATCCGACGCATCGTGCGGGCCGTGCCCGGCAGCAGACGCGTCAGATCCCGGGTGCGATACCGCACGATCGGCATCGCTTCCTTGGTCAGGGAAGTGAACACCAATTCACCCTCCTCGCCGTCGGGCAGGACTTCGCCGGTCACCGGATCGATGATCTCCGGGTAGAAATGATCCTCCCAGATGTGCAGTCCGTCCTTGGTTTCGACGCATTCCATCGCCACACCCGGTCCCATCACCTCGGACAGGCCGTAGATGTCGACGGCATCCATCGCCAGAGTGTTCTCGATTTCGGTGCGCATCTCCTCGGTCCACGGCTCGGCACCGAACACTCCGGTCTTCAGGGACGTCGTCGCGGGATCGATCCCCTTCTTCACCATGGCGTCGACGATCGTCAGCATGTAGGACGGGGTGACCAGGATGGCGTCGGGCTCGAAGTCCTGGATCAGTTGGATCTGTCGATCGGTCATGCCTCCCGACATCGGAATGACCGTGCAGCCCAGCCGTTCTGCGCCGTAATGTGCGCCGAGGCCGCCGGTGAAGAGTCCGTATCCGTAGGCCACGTGCACCTTGTCGGAGGGCTTGACGCCACCTGCGCGGAGACTGCGGGCGATGAGATCTGCCCAGTTGTCGATGTCTTTGGCGGTGTAGCGACGACGGTGGGGCGACCGGTGGTGCCCGAGGACGCGTGAATGCGCGAGACCTGGTTCTGCGGCACGGCGAACATGCCGAACGGGTAGTTCGCCCGCAGGTCCTGCTTGGACGTGAAGGGGAACTTCGCCAGATCGCTCAGGTCCTTCAGATCGCTGGGATGCACACCGGCGTCGTCGAACGCCTTGGTGTAGTGCGCCACGTTGTCGTAGGCATGCTGCAGCGACCACCGTAGGCGCTCGAGCTGCAGGTTCGCGATCCGGTCGCGGCTGGCGTGCTCGATGTCGGGGCTGTCGGTCGGTGTGGACAAGACGCTGGTCATGATTGCTCTCTCGTGGTCTCAGGCGTCGAAGTCGACGGTGACGGTGTCGCTGACGGGGAAGGTCTGGCAGGTGAGCACGAAGCCGGCGTCGACTTCGTTGTCCTCGAGCGCGTAGTTGCGACGCATGTCGACCTCGCCGAAGGTCACCTTCGCGCGGCACGTGCCACACACGCCGCCCTTGCACGCGAACGGCAGATCCGAGCGCAGCTGCTCGGCCGAATCGAGTATCGACTCGTCCTGAGGCAGTGCGCCTTTCACCTCGCGGCCGTCGAGGATGATCGTGACCTCACTGCTGGGGCCGGTGATACCCGGCTCGCGGTGCGTCTCCTGAGGCGGGGGCACGTCGTCGACGTAGAACAGTTCGGCGTGGACGCTGCTCTTGGCCACGCCCAGGTCTGCGAGGACCTGCTGGGCATCGGTGACCATCCCGAACGGGCCGCACAGCCAGAAATGGTCGATGTCCGGCGTCGCGACGACGGTGTCGAGTATTTCGCGCAACCGCTCGGCGTCGAGTCTTCCGCTGAACAGTTCGACCTCGCGAGGCTCCCTGGACAGCACATGGATGACGTCGAATCGGCTCCCGTACTGGTCCTTGAGATCGGCGATCTCCTCGGCGAACATCACGGTCCGCGTCCGGCGATTGCCGTACAGCAGAACAACTTCGGCATCCGGGTTGGCGAGGACCGAAGCAGCGATCGACAACATCGGGGTGATGCCCGAGCCGGCCGCGATGAGGACGTGCCTGCCGGCGACCGCGGGATCGGCGTGGAAGGTGCCGGTCGGACCCTGGACGTCGATGCGGTCGCCGGCCTTGACATCGCGGACGAGCCACGAGGAGAACAAACCTTCGCTCACCTCGCGCACGCCGACGCGGGGACGCGCACCGGCGGGTGCACAGATCGAGTACGAACGACGATGCTCCACACCGTCGACCGTGCGACTGAGCATCAGCGACTGGCCCGGCTTGAAATCGAACTCCGCACGCAGATTCTCGGGAACGTCGAAGGTGACGGCCACTGCGTCGTCGCACAGCGACTCGACGTCGGCGACGGTCAACGTGTGAAAAGGTTTGTTCCGCAGGTTCTTCTGTACTGGTTCGGCGGTGACGGTCATCAGATTTCCTTGACGTGGTCGAAGGGTTCGAGGCAGTCGTCGCACCGGTACTGGGCTTTGCAGAGGGTGGCGCCGAACTCGGACGTGAGCCGAGTGTTGGTGGAACTGCACTGGGGGCAGGTGAGCTGCCGGGGCTTGACCGTGAGAGTCAGCGGAACCGGGCCGGAGGTACGTGCCGGGGCCGGACCCGGAGTGGAGTAACCGGTTTCGCGCAGTTTGCGCAGGCCGTCCTCGGAGATCCAGTCGGTGCTCCAGGCCGGGGTCAAGCTGGTGACGATGTCGACGTCGGTGTAGCCGTGGTCGCGAAGTGTGTGCTCGATGTCGTCGCGCATCGTCGCCATCGCCGGGCAACCCGAATACGTCGGAGTGATGGTGACGAGCACGCTGCCGTCCTCACGGACCTCGACGTCGCGCAGGACGCCGAGGTCGTCGAGAGTGAGCAGTGGCATCTCGGGATCCAGTACGGTGGCGGCGATCTCGCGTGCCGTTCGTTGAAGTGTGGTCACCAGACTCCCTCCGGATGTGCCCTGGCCACGACCTGCATCTCGGCGATCAGGGGCCCGAACGCTTCGGTGTGGATGCCGCGCCGGCCTCCGCGTCCGCCGATGGTGCCGACGGACTTGCCCTCGGGTGCTTCCAATTCTGCTGCGTGCAGCACCTGTGCCAGAACGGAATCGAATTCCTCGCGGACGTCGCGCGGATCGACGGCGACGCCGACCCTCGCGAGTGCGATCTCCTCGTCCGTCGGAACGAACAGTTCGGAGACATACGGCCAGATCTGCGTCACGGCCTCGCGGACACGTCGCTTCGATTCGTCGGTTCCGCAACCCAGGGTGACGACCCAGCGCGCGGCGTAATCACGTTGATAGGTCAGCTCTTTCACGCCCTTGTTCGCAACAGCGGCAAGAACGGGATCGCGGGACTCGGTCAGCCGAGCGAACACGGCGAGCCGCCATGTCGCGAACACCAGCAAGCGAACCTGCGACTTCGCAAAATCGCCGTTGTCGAGCTCGGTGAGCCGTAAGTTGCGGAAGTCCGCTTCGTCACGGAAGAACGACAGTGCATCCTCCGACGGTGCGGGCGAGGTGTCCGAGATGAACGGCACGACCGTCGGGTCGGCCTTGGCGGCGCGGGCCAGCAGCAGGCGGGCCTGCCCGAGGAGATCGAGACCGACGTTGGCCAGCGCCACTTCCTCTTCGAGTTCCGGTGCGCGCGTGCTCCACTCGGCCAGGCGCTGTGAGCTGATCAGCGCGTCGTCACCGAGCATGAGGCAGTACGCGGCAAGGGCTTTCAGGTCGACGTCGTCGGGGACGGTGGTGTCGACACCGGCGAGCGGGTCGTCGAAACTCGTCCCGAATGCCCACTGCCCGTGCGAATCCTCGTCGACGAGACCCTCGTAGGCGTTGTCGTGATCAGTCATGAGTGCTTGTCCTCTTGAAGAATCGGTTTCACATGTGGGGGACGTTGTCGGGGATCTCGTAGAACGTCGGGTGGCGGTACACCTTGTCGCCGCTCGGCGCGAAGAACGGATCCTTCTCCGACGGCGACGACGCGACGACCGAGTTCGACGGAACCACCCAGATGCTGACGCCCTCGTTTCGTCGGGTGTAGACGTCGCGCGCGTGCCGCAGTGCCATGTGGTCGTCGGCGGCGTGCAGTGATCCGACATGCACGTGGTTCAGGCCGCGCTTACCGCGCAGGAACACCTCGTACAGCGGCCAATCTGCCTTGACTGCTTCTCTTTTCGGCTCGACCGGCACGTTCTCGGTGGGAACCGCGCCGTGGCCGCCCTCTGCGGTGAACTGGGCTTCTTCAGGGCGTGTCATGATGCTGCGTTCCTTTCGGCAAATGCGGTGGCGGCCTCACGGACCCAGGCACCGCCGTCGTGCGCTGCGCGGCGGTTCGCGATGCGCTCGACGTTGGAGGCTCCGTTGCCCTTGATCACCTGCATGAACTCGGACCAGTCGGGCTCGCCGAAATCGTGCGACTTGCGCTCCTCGTTCCACTTCAGGTCCGGGTCGGGGAACGTGACTCCGAGTGCCTTCGCCTGCGGGATCGACATGTCGACGAAGCGTTGGCGCAGTTCGTCGTTGGTGTGGCGCTTGATGCCCCACTTCATCGACTGCTCGGTGTTGGGGGACTCGTCGTCCGGCGGGCCGAACATCATCAGTGCAGGCCACCACCAGCGGTTGACGGATTCCTGAACCATGGCGCGCTGTTCGTCGGTGCCGCGCATCATCGTCGCGAGCAGTTCGTACCCCTGGCGCTGGTGGAAGGACTCTTCCTTGCAGACGCGGATCATCGCGCGCGCGTACGGCCCGAAGCTGCTGCGGCACAGGGGAACCTGATTGCAGATCGCTGCGCCGTCGACGAGCCAGCCGATGGTGCCCACGTCGGCATAGGTCAGGGTGGGGTAGTTGAAGATCGAGGAGTACTTCTGCTTGCCCTCGATGAGCTTGACCGTCAGGTCGGCGCGGTCCGCCCCGAGCGTCTCCGCTGCGGAGTAGAGGTAGAGGCCGTGGCCGGCCTCGTCCTGCACCTTGGCCATCAGGATCGCCTTGCGGCGCAGCGACGGTGCGCGGGTGAGCCAGTTCCCCTCCGGCTGCATTCCGATGATCTCGGAGTGCGCATGCTGAGCGATCTGGCGAATGAGCGACTTGCGGTAGCCGTCGGGCATCCAATCACGAGGCTCGACGCGCTGCTCGTGGGCAATGGTCTCGTCGAACCCGTCCTGCAACGACTCGGCGGACAGGGTGTTTGACGTGGTCATAAGTCCTACTTTCATTACCGAATGATCGGTTGGTAACCAGTATGCATCGAAGTGACCCCCGGCACAAGTGCGGCTCCGCCGCAGTGGTGCGGTTGAGTGCCCCAGGCGGCACTCAACCGCACCACTGCCGCAGGCACTACCTCTTCTTGTTCAGGAACGCGTCGACGGCGGCCTTGTGGTCGACGGTCTGTCCCAGAGCGGTCTGCGCCTGCGCCTCGCGAGCCAGCGCGTCGGAGAGTCCGGGCTTCCTGATCAGCGATTTCACCTGCCGGTACGCCTGGGTGGGACCGGCAGCGAGCGTCGTGGCCAGCGTGCGGGCGGTCTCGAGAACGTCGGCGTCGTCGACGACGCGGTGCACCAGACCCCAATCGAGGGCCTGCGCGGCGGTGACCTTGTCGCCGAGCAACATCAGACCCGCGGCCCGGCTCGATCCCAGTGCCTCGACCAGAGCGAAACTCAAACCGGAGTCGGAAGCCAAGCCGATGCCGGTGAACGCCGTCGCGAAGGAGGACTTGGTGCCCGCGACGCGGATGTCCCCGGCGAGTGCGATCCCGAGACCAGCGCCGACGCACGCGCCGGGAATGGCGACGACAATCGGTACCTCGAGCGCGGCCAGTCCGCTGATCACCGGGTTGTAGTGCTCGCCGACGGTATCCATCGCCGTGGCCGGGTCGGCCTCGAGTGCGGTGACGTGCTCACCGAGGTCCTGGCCGACGCAGAAGTTCTTGCCCTCGGCGGTGATGAGCACCGCACGGACGCTGGGTGCGGCAGCGCTCTGAACGGCCTCCGCCAACGCGACCTTCGTCGCGACGTCGAGGGCGTTATGCGCCTCGGGGCGAGCGAGGGTGATGGTCGCCAGGCCGTCGGCAATGTCGAACCGTACCGTCATGCGTTCGTCCAATCGTGAAAGCCGCGACCGGACTTGCGTCCGATATCGCCGCGAGCAACCATGTCTCGCAACAACTGCGGGGGAGTGAACCTGTCGCCGAGCGTCGACGCCAGGTGTTCTGCGATCGCGAGCCGAACGTCCAACCCGACGAGGTCGGTCGACCGCAACGGACCCATCGGGTGCTTGTAGCCGAGTTCCATGGCGCGATCGATGGATTCGGCGTCGGCGACGCCTTCCTCCAACATCCGAATGGCTTCGAGCCCCAGGCAGACGCCGAGCCGGGAGGTAGCGAAGCCGGGGGAGTCGTTGACGATCACCTCGGTCTTGCCGAGTAGCGAGACCCACTGCTGTACCCGCTCCACTACGTCCGCGGGTGTCGCCGGCGCACGCACGATCTCGACGAGAGTCGACGCCGGAACAGGGTTGAAGAAGTGCATCCCGATGAAGCGGCTCGGATCACTGAGTGTCGCGCCGAGTTCGGCGATAGAGATCGAGCTCGTGTTCGACGCGATGACGGTCCCGGGCCCGGCGATCTTGTCGACGAGCGCAAGTACCTCAACCTTGAGCGACGGAATCTCGGGCACCGCTTCGACGATCAAGTCCAGCTCGGCGGGGAGATCGGCCGGTCCCGCGACGGTGGAGACCCGGGCGAGAATGGCCGACGGGTCCTCGCTGAGCTTGCCGCGCTCGTGCGCTCGCGCCAAGCCCGTCTCGACTCGACCGAGCGCGGCCTGCTGATCCGCTGCTTCGGCGATGACGACGGTGGAACCGAGGGCCGCGAAGACCTGGGCGATCCCAGCGCCCATGCGTCCGCCACCGACAACAGCCACTTTCGAGGGAACTGTCATTTCTTCTTCTCCAGAAATGCCGTCATGCGGCGTTGTTTGTCTTCGGTCTCGAACAGCACGGCCTGCGCAATGTCGTCGGCCCATGGATGTGAACCGGGTGCATCGAGAATCTTCTTCGTCAGGGTCAGCGCCAAGGGTGCTTGTTTCGCAATGCGATCCGCGAGCGCGTGCGCGGCGGCCAACGGCTCGTCCACAATGTCCAGCACCAGGCCGGATCGCAGGGCGGCGTCGGCGTCGAGTGTTCGGCCGCCGAGGAGAACCTGCTTCGCGACGGAGACACCCACCAACGTCGGCAACCGGTAACTGGCACCGGCAGCGGCCATGATGCCCAGTCCCGGTTCGGGATTGCCGAACACGGCCGTCGGCGACGCGATGCGGATGTCGCAGGCGTAGGACAGTTCGGCTCCACCGCCGAGGGCGTAACCCCGCACCGCGGCGATCGTCGGCAGGGGCAGTGCGGCGAAGCGGTCGAACAGGTTTCGGTTGATGCCGCGTAATGCGTCGTCGCGGGTGCGGGCACGCAGCTGGTTGATGTCGGCACCCCCGGCGAAGTGCTCGCCCTCACCGGTCAGAACGACGATCTTCGGATCCTGCTCGACGAGCCCGCACACCTCGTGCAACTCACCGATCATCTCGGCGTCGATC
This sequence comes from Rhodococcus sp. BS-15, assembly GCF_000813105.1. Classification (NCBI taxonomy): domain Bacteria; kingdom Bacillati; phylum Actinomycetota; class Actinomycetes; order Mycobacteriales; family Nocardiaceae; genus Rhodococcus; species Rhodococcus sp. BS-15. Next base: position 18,210 of record NZ_BAOX01000070.1, read on the forward strand.
GCATTGCGCTGCCTCTCACGGGCCAGCGTGACGACGACGCGGTCGGCCTGTTCCTCGACGACGAGTGTGTTCACGGTGCCTCGATCAACATCGACACGCCCTGGCCGACGCCGACGCACAGCGTTGCGAGACCGCGGGACGCCTTCTCGCGTTCCATCCGGCCCAACAGCGTCAACAGGATTCGCGCGCCCGACGAGCCGAGAGGGTGGCCGAGTGCGATCGCCCCGCCGTCGGCATTGACGATGTCCTCGTTCAGCTTCAACTGGCGGATGACGCCGAGTGACTGAGCCGCGAAGGCTTCGTTGAGCTCGACGGCACCGAGGTCGTCGACGGACCACCCGGCGCGAGCGAGTGCCTTCTGCGTGGACGGCACCGGACCGAGCCCCATGATGTGCGGCGCGATGCCGGCGCTCGCACTGGTGACGATGCGGCCGCGGACGTCGAGGCCGTACTTGTTCACGGCCTCCTCGGACGCCACCACCAGTGCCGACGCACCGTCGGTGAACGGCGACGAGGTGCCTGCAGTGACTATGCCGTCTTTGCGGAACACGGTCTTCAGTGTGCCGAGCTTCTCCAGTGTGGTTCCGCGCCGCGGTGTCTCGTCCTCGTTGACGTCGCCGTTCTTGGTCGAGACCGGCACGATCTCGTCGGCGAAGCGGCCTGCGTCCTGAGCGGCGACGGCGCGCTGCTGGCTGCGGAAGGCAAAGGCGTCGGACTCGGCGCGGGTGATGCCCTCGCTGAGCGCGACTTCTTCGGCGGTTTCGCCCATCGACAGAGTGATCTTGGGATCGGTCCCCGCGTCGTGCGAGGCGAAGGTCGGATTGGTGAATCGCCAGCCGAGGGAGGTATCGAAGATCTCTCCGGGCTTGGCCCAGGCGGTTCCCGGCTTGGCCATGACCGAGGGCGCGCGCGTCATGGACTCGACGCCGCCGGCGACAATGATGTCGGCCTCGCCGCTGCGAATGGTGCTTGCGGCGTTGGCCACTGCGGTCAGTCCGCTCGCGCACAGGCGATTGACGGTGTAGCCCGGCACCGTGTGGGGGAGCCCTGCGAGCAGAACCGCCATTCTGGCCACATCGCGATTGTCCTCGCCTGCCTGGTTAGCGGCACCGAGAATGACCTCGTCGATGCGATCGACGGGCACGCCCGCGCGGCGGACGGCCTCGGCGACG
>NZ_BAOX01000069.1:0-19480 GCF_000813105.1 Rhodococcus sp. BS-15
TAGGCGATCCTTGCCGCGGGCGGCGCGGCCGTCGTACTGCTCGCCCTGCTCGCCTCCTGGGAGACCGCGGGCGCACTGGTCGAGAGCGGACGCGATGTCGTCGGCATGCTCGGGCTGACCGTGCTGTCGGTGCTCTACCTTCCCAACGTCGTCATCGGTGCCCTCGCGGTGGCCACCGGTTCCACTGCCGGGTTCGGTGACGCGTCGGTCAGCCTGTTCTCGACGACGGGAGGGCCGCTCCCGCCGCTGCCGATCCTGGCCGTCCTTCCCGAAGGATCGGCCCAGACGATCTGGGTCGTGATGCTCGTCGTCCCGATCGGCGCCGGATTGTTGCTCGGCCGCGACTGCGCAATCCGCAGCGCCGACATCCAGGTCGCAGTGTCCTCCGTGTGGGTCGTCGCAGCTGCAACCGGTGTGCTCGCCGCGCTGTTCGGCTACGCAGCAGGCGGAAACCTCGGCACCTTCGGCACCGTCGAAGTCACCGTGTGGAGCTTCGGGCTGCTGACATTCGCATGGTTGGCCGTCGCCGGGTCCGCCTCCGCGGCCCTCGTCGTGTGGCGTCGAGCAGTACCCGAGCCGGTCCAGGACGAGCCCGTTCCGGCTCCCGTCGCTGCGGCCGAGTTGGCGATCGAGGCCGCCCCATCCGAGCCCGAGGACGACGAACAGGTCGAACAGGTCGAGGAGGTCGTCGAGGCGGAGGTCGTGGACGAGGCCGTGGACGACGTCCCGGCCGAGATGCCCCCGGCCGAAGAACCGGATGCGACCGTCGAGGCCGCTACCGACGAACCGTTGGACGTCGAGATCGTCGCACCGCCCGGGGATCGGGACGGACCTGCCCGGTAGGGCTCGAGGGCGCAGCGACTAGGCTTTCCGCTGGCTCGAACGATCCGCCTCGATATTTCAGGAGTAGTGCGCTGACTGCCTTGCGTGAGACACCCGCGCGGGTCGTCGTCCTCGCATCGGGGACCGGCTCGCTCCTGCAGTCGCTCATAGCCGCGACTGCCACCGAGAACTATCCCGCCCGCATCGTCGCCGTGGGAGTCGATCGCGACTGCGATGCAGTCCGCCGTGCCGACGATGCCGCGATCCCGCACTTCCGTATTGCCCTGCGAGACTTCGCCGATCGATCGGCCTGGGACCACGCGCTCACCGATGCCGCCTCGAGCTTCGAGCCCGACCTGGTCGTCACCGCCGGTTTCATGAAGATCCTCGGCCCGCAATTCCTCGGGGCCTACACCGGACGCATCGTCAACACCCACCCCGCGCTCCTGCCGTCGTTCCCCGGTGCACATGCCGTGCGGGACGCACTCGACCACGGCGTCAAACTGACCGGTTCGACGGTTCATCTGGTCGATTCCGGCGTCGACACCGGGCCGATCCTGGCGCAGGAAGCCGTACCGGTACTCGACGGCGACGACGAATCCGCGTTGCACGAACGCATCAAGACTGTCGAGCGACGGTTGCTGGTCGACGTGATCGCAGCCGTGGCCGCCAAAGGTGTCACCTCCGATGGACGAAAGGCTCAGATAATCCGATGAGTGAACGTAAAGCAGTGCGCCGCGCGCTGGTCAGCGTCTACGACAAGACCGGACTGATCGAACTGGCGACCGGCTTGCACAGCGCAGGCGTCGCTCTGGTGTCCACCGGATCGACGGCGAGCAAGATCGCCGACGCCGGAATCCCGGTCACCAAGGTCGAGGACCTCACCGGATTTCCCGAGACCCTCGAGGGTCGCGTCAAGACGCTGCATCCTCGCGTGCATGCCGGCGTGCTCGCCGACACCCGTAAGCCCGAACATCTTGCCCAGCTCGAGGACTTGGGCATCGAGGCGTTCGAGCTCGTCGTGGTGAACCTCTACCCGTTCACCGAGACCGTCGCCAGTGGGGCGACGCCGGACGAATGCGTCGAGCAGATCGACATCGGCGGACCGTCGATGGTGCGCGCCGCGGCCAAGAACCATCCGTCGGTGGCCGTCGTCGTCGACCCGGCCCGCTACGAGGACGTGCTCACGGCTGTCTCCGGTGGCGGATTCACCCTCGCCGAGCGCACGTCGCTCGCCGCACAGGCCTTTCAGCACACGGCCGCCTACGACGTCGCGGTGGCCTCGTGGATGAGCAATGTACTGACGCCCGACACCGAGACGGTGTTCCCGGAATGGATCGGCGGAACCTGGGACCGCTCGGCCGTGCTCCGGTACGGCGAGAACCCGCACCAGAAGGCAGCCCTGTACGTCGACTCGTCCGCTGCCGCAGGCATCGCGCAGGCGGAGCAGCTGCACGGTAAAGAGATGTCGTACAACAACTTCACCGATTCCGATGCAGCCTGGCGTGCGGCGTTCGATCACGCCGAACCCACCGTCGCCATCATCAAGCACGCCAATCCGTGTGGCATCGCCGTCGGCAAGGATATCGCCGAGGCACACCGCAAGGCCCACGCCTGCGATCCGGTGAGCGCATACGGCGGCGTCATCGCAGCCAACCGTGAGGTCACCGTCGAGATGGCCGAGCAGGTGGCCGAGATCTTCACCGAGGTCATCATCGCGCGTCCTACGCCGACGGTGCACTCGGAGTGTTGCAGCGCAAGAAGAACATTCGCGTCCTGCTCGCGGTCGCACCGCCCACTTCCGGTGTCGAACTCAAGCCCATCTCCGGCGGCGCACTGCTGCAGCAGCGGGACGTGCTCGACGCGGACGGCGACAACCCCGCCAACTGGACCCTCGCCGCCGGCGAACCTGCCGACGAACAGACCTTGAAGGATCTCGAATTCGCTTGGCGCGCAGGTAGAGCCGTGAAGTCCAACGCGATCCTGCTCGCCCACGACGGTGCGTCGGTAGGCGTCGGAATGGGCCAGGTCAACCGCGTCGACGCCGCCCACCTCGCCGTGCAGCGAGCCGGGGATCGCGTCGTCGGTTCGGTCGCGTCCTCGGATGCGTTCTTCCCGTTCCCGGACGGCTTGCAGGTCCTCATGAGCGCAGGCGTCAAAGCCGTTGTGCAGCCCGGTGGTTCGGTACGCGACAACGAAGTTATCGCCGCGGCACAGGACGCGGGAGTGACCCTGTATCTGACGGGATCGCGGCACTTCGCGCACTGAGCACTCCTGCCGAGCTCGAAGTTATGGATGGATTTCCGGCGAAATCCGTCCATAACTTCGAGCTCGGCTAGACCTTGGCACCGGCAGCACGCAGTTTGTCGCGAACTCGTGCTGCGACTTCCCACGGATCGGTGCGCAATTGCATCGCGCTCACTCGGATCACCGTCCAGCCGAGTGATTCGAGGAGGTGCTGGCGCTCGATGTCCCAGGCCCGTTGCCTCTCGTCCGACCAGTGTTGTTCGCCGTCGTATTCCACCGCGACCTTCCACCGTGCCCAGCCGATGTCGATGCGGGCGAACACCCTCCCGTCCGGACCCACCACCTCGATCTGAGTTTGCGGGCGCGGTAGGCCCGCGTCCAGGAGAGCCAGTCTGGTGCGCGTCTCCTGTGGTGATTCCGCACCTGCGTCGACCACGGCGAGCACGGCCCGCAACTGAACGATGCCGCGGGCACCTCGATGGTTTTCTGCAAGCCGGGCGATGTCGTGAACGCCGACTCCGGTTGCGCGGCACAGCGCATCCAGCCGTGCCACGGCGGTTCCGAACGGTCTGCGTCGGCCGAGGTCGTATGCAGTTCTCGCCGCTGTGGTGACGACCAAGCCGTCGACACTCTCGACTTCTTCAGGCAGCAGCTCGTCGAAACCGATGCGAAGGCCGTCGAACTGCCTGCGATGTTCGGCCCAGAGGAGTTCGGCATCGTGGTCGGCCGAGATCCAGCCCGATCCGTGCACCGCCGCAGCGCTCAGACCTGACACCACTGCTCTTCCCCGGGAATACAACCATGCCGCTCTCGCTTTGGTGGGCGCGTCCAGAACGCTGTTCGGGTCGATGTAGACGTCGCGATAAATACGTCGAAAGTGGCCTCGCAGCTGCCGGCGGGTGACCAACCCGTTTGCCAGTGCCTCGGATCCGACGAACGGTGCGCTGTCCATCCACGCACTGTGGCATCGAACGCGTGAAGAATGGGCAGTGAGCGCTGGCTGTGGATGAACAAAATAGTTGTCCACAGTTATGCCGCTGTGATCGATCTCGGGCTGAGATGTGTATCGGCCGCCGAACTCGAAGTTATGGACGGGATCTGCCCGATTTCCGTCCATAACTTCGAGTTCGGCGGAAGACTCCGTGGCGGCAATCGCCAAACGCTCGTAGCGTGGAGAAGTGACCTCTACCAAACCTGGCATCTCCACTCTCGGCGAACTCAAGGCATCCGGACATCGGCAGCGGTCGATCAAGGAAGAGTTGCGGGAAAATCTTCTGAAGGCATTGCGTGACGGCACCGATCCGTGGCCGGGGATCGTGGGATTCGGCTCGACGGTGTTGCCGCAGTTCGAGCGCGCGATTCTGGCCGGTCACGACGTGGTGCTGCTCGGCGAGCGCGGGCAGGGCAAGACGCGTCTGCTACGCACCCTGAATCTGCTGCTCGACGAGTGGGTGCCGGTGATCGCCGGAGCCGAGCTGGGCGAGCATCCGTACGAGCCGATCACCCCCGCCAGCATCAGGAAAGCGAAGGAACTCGGCGACGACCTGCACGTCGAGTGGCGGCATCGCAGCGAGCGGTACGCCGAGAAGCTCGCGACCCCGGATACCTCGGTGGCGGACCTCGTTGGTGACGTGGACCCGGTCAAGGTGGCGGAGGGCCGCAGCCTCGGCGATCCCGAGACCATCCACTTCGGACTCGTGCCCCGGAGCCACCGCGGCATCGTGGCGATCAACGAGCTCCCCGACCTCGCCGAGCGCATTCAGGTGTCGCTGCTCAACGTGATGGAGGAGCGCGACATCCAGGTCCGCGGCTACACCCTGCGTCTGCCGCTGGACGTGATGCTGGTGGCGAGCGCGAACCCCGAGGACTACACCAATCGCGGACGCATCATCACTCCGCTCAAGGACCGTTTCGGCGCGGAGATCAGGACGCACTACCCCCTCGAACTCGACGCCGAGGTGGCCGTCATCGACCAGGAAGCGGAGCTGCAGGCCACCGTTCCCACCTATCTGCTCGAGGTGCTGGCTCGATTCACCCGTCTGCTGCGCGAGTCGCCGTCGGTCGATCAGCGGTCGGGCGTTTCTGCTCGTTTCGCGATCGCAGCGGCCGAAACCATCGCCGCCGCAGCCGTTCACCGAGCAGCGATACTCGGCGAGGCCGAGCCCGTGGCCCGGCCGTCGACCTCGGCACCATCATCGAGGTGCTCCGCGGCAAGGTCGAATTCGAGTCGGGTGAGGAAGGCCGCGAAATCGAGGTCCTCGAGCACATGTTGCGCCGGGCGACTGCCGATACCGTGCGAGCCCACCTCGGCGGCATCAACCTCGCTGCTCTGGTGACGGCGATCGAGACGGGCGAGCCCATCGTCACCGGCGATCGCATCACCGCCAAAGCGTTGCTCGACGAGCTTCCCGACGTCGAGGTCATCGGCGACATCCACGAACGGCTCAACGCCACCTCGGACGGAGAGAAGGCCGCCGCGGTCGAACTCGCACTCGAAGGTCTCTACCTCGCCCGCCGGATCTCCAAGGACCCCGACGACGACGGTCAGACGGTGTACAGCTGATGCGTCGCTCCAGATACGGGCGGTATCACGACGGGCCGGATCCCCTTGCGCCACCGGTGGATCTGCGCGAGGCGCTCGACGCCATCGGCGAGGACGTGCTCGAGGGTGCGTCGCCGCGTCGGGCGCTGCAGGAGATGCTACGACGCGGGACGAAGAACATGCGCGGGCTCGACGACCTGGCAGCTCGAGCCGCGAAGCGTCGACGAGATCTGTTGAAGAAGAACAATCTCGACGGCACGTTGCAGGAGGTGCGAGAGCTGCTGGACAAGGCGGTACTCGAGGAACGCAAGGCATTGGCACGTGCCCTCGACGACGATGCGCGGTTCCAGGAGATGCAGATCGGTGACCTGTCGCCGTCCACTGCCCAAGCGGTGCAGGAGCTTTCGGACTACGACTGGCGTTCGTCGGAGGCACGCGAGAACTACGAGAAGATCAAGGATCTGCTCGGACGCGAGCTGCTGGATCAGCGTTTCGCGGGCATGAAGCAGGCTCTCGAAGGTGCCACCGACGAGGACCGTCAGGCCATCAGTGAGATGTTGAAGGACCTCAACGAGTTGCTCGACGCCCACAACAAGGGCGAGGACACCGATGAGCAGTTCGAGCAGTTCATGGACAAGCACGGGCAGCACTTCCCGGAGAACCCGTCGAGCGTCGAGGAGCTGTTGGACTCCCTCGCCCAGCGGGCAGCGGCGGCCCAGCGGCTCCGCAATTCGCTGAGTCCCGAGCAGCGGGCAGAGCTCGACGCGTTGGCGCAGCAGGCCTTCGGTGACTCGAATCTGATGAGCCAGCTCGATCAGCTCGATCAGAATCTTCAGCAGGCACGGCCCGGTCAGGACTGGGACGGCTCGCAGAATTTCCGCGGCGAGAACGGGATGGGCCTCGGTGACGGCACGGGTGCGCTCCAGGACATCGCGGATCTCGAGAACCTGGGCAATCAGCTCTCGCAGCAGTACAACGGCGCTGCCCTGGACGACATCGACGCCGACGCGTTGCTGAAGCAACTCGGGCCGGAAGCCGCGGCCGATGCGCGGATGCTCGCCGAGCTCGAAAAGGCGCTGCAGCAACAGGGTTTCATGGACAAGGGTGCCGACGGCCAATGGCGTCTGTCACCGAAGGTCATGCGGCAGCTGGGGCAGTCGGCACTCAAGGATGTCGCGGGAAAGCTGTCCCGACGCGGCGGCGAACGAGACACGCGCAAGGCAGGCGCGATGGGAGAGCCCACCGGAGCGTCACGAGCGTGGGAGTTCGGGGACACCGAGCCGTGGGACGTCACGCGCACGGTCAACAATGCGGTACTGCGCTCGGCGGCAACAGGATCCGGTTTTCCGGTGCAGCTGCAGGTGACCGATGTCGAGATCAGCGAGACCGAGACTCGAACGCAGGCTGCTGTGGCACTGCTGGTCGACACGTCGTTCTCGATGGTGATGGACGGGCGTTGGGTGCCGATGAAGCGCACTGCGCTGGCGCTCAATCACCTGGTCAGCACTCGATTTCGCGGAGACGACCTGCAACTGATCGGATTCGGCAGGCACGCACAGACATTGACGGCATCCGAGCTGGCCGGGCTGGACGGGGCCTACGACCAGGGCACCAATCTGCACCACGCGCTGATGCTGGCAGTGCGGCATCTGCGGCGTCATCCCAATGCGCAACCGGTGGTGCTGATCGTCACCGACGGCGAGCCGACGGCGCACCTGGAACCGGACGGCCATGCGTTCTTCGACTATCCGCCGCACCCCAAGACTCTCGGTCTCACGGTTCGCGAACTCGATACCGTCGCGAAACTCGGTGCGCAGGTGACGATCTTCCGGCTCGGCGACGATCCGGGCCTCGCGCGGGTGGTCGACAAGATGGCCGAGCGCGTGGGCGGACGCGTCATCGCGCCGGATCTCGACGGACTCGGGGCCGCGGTGGTGACCGACTACCTCAAGCGTCGGCGATCCTGAATCACTTGTGGGCGGGTTTGATCTCCACCGACACTCCGCCCCAGAAGGCGAAACCGGTGATGATCACGCGCGGCGCGCCGGGGTGCGTCGCGCTGACGTGATCGAAGCCGCCCATGATGCCCATGCCGCGGACTTCGACGCTCACTCCGGGCGGCACGGTTACTTCGATGCCGCCCATGATGGCCACGCAGTTGATGGTGGTTTCCTCGGCGGTGAACGACGCGCGGCGTAGGTCGAGTTCGATCCCGCCCCAGAATGCGAACGCGTCGATGCGCGCGGCAGGGGTCCATTCGCCTTTTCGCACGGCACCGCTCATGATCGCGATCACGCGGTCGTTCGAGGAGCCACCGGACGGTGCGGCCGCGGGCGGAGGGGACAGCACCAGGTCGCCGGTCAGCAGGTCGAGTTCGCCGTAGGTCTTCGCCTGGTACACCGCAGCGGTGCGTTCGTCGTATTCGCGGACGGTGAGTTGGCCGTTCGCGAAAGCGTCGCTCAGCAACTGTGCAACGAGGTTCCTGTCCGCGTCGGCCGCACGAACCTGACTTCGATCTCGGTCGGGGAGATGATCGCTCACCGCCCGGACACTACCGGTGCCCGGGTCAGGCCGCATTCAGGATGGTGCGGCTCCCGAGCGGTGAAGCAAGCGTCATCTGCATGGTGGCGTAGACGGCAACCATGATGCAGGACTTGTCGGCGGCGTCGGGCCTGGTTCCGGTGCGCAGTTCGATGGTGACGGTGGTGTCGGTCTCGGTCACGGACGCGTCGGCTCCGTAGCACTCGGGAGTGCCGGTGACGAAGTGAACCGCGATGGTGTTGGGGGAGACCTGGCTCCAGGATTCGAACGGAGTGGTGGTGGCGCGGATGAGATCGGGGGTGGGCTCGAACATCGTGCCGACGTCGCCGACGGGCACTTCGTGGGGAACCGGAGGGGCGCTGGGTTGCTGAGCGAGACCGACCGGTGTGGTGGATCCGACCGTCGGCGTCGTCTCGTCGTCGCTGCCGGAGGCGGTGCTGCAGCCGACCAGCAGCAGGCACAACATGACTCCTGCAGCGAGAAACCTCATGTAGCCAAACTAGCGCTGTGAGCTGAGGAGAACCTTTGTGTTCGGCTCATGCGAGGAAGAGTGTCACGAGTGCGATGACGGGGATCGAGACGAGCGTGGTCACGAACGCGGTGTCTCGGGCGAGCACCACCCCGCGCTGGTAGCGGCTGGCGAAGACGAACACGTTCTGGGCGGTGGGCAGTGCCGAGACGACGACGATGGCGAACAGATCGTGCCCCTCCAGACCGAAGACGAACTTGGCCATGAGGTAGCCGAGCAGGGGCTGCAGTGCCATTTTGAACACCGTGGCCAGGGCCACGTCCCGCCGTGGACTCATGCCCTTCTGCAGTACCCGGGCACCGTAGAGGGACAGGCCGAAGGCAAGCAGCGCGCCGGGGACCGATGCATTCCCGACGAGTTCGAACGGCTGCATCAATGCCTCGGGCAGCTCGAATCCGGTGATCGACAGCACCAGTCCCGCTGCGCCGGCCAGCACGATCGGATTCCGGAACGGCGTCGTGACAGTCTCGAGCAGGGAAACCTTGTCGACCTTCGTGGAAATGTCGAGAATCGTCACCGCGATCGGGGTGTAGATCATGATCTGGAACAGCAGCAGCGGAGCCACGAAGTTCGCGTCGCCGAGCACGAACACGGCAATGGGAATGCCCAGGTTCGCGGCATTGACGTACGAACTCGCCAGTGCACCGACGGTCGCGTCGGGCACGGTCCGTTTCAGCGCGAGCTTGGCTATGACGAAATAGATCGCTCCGACGAGCAGTGCAGTGGAACCGGCGACGGCCAATACGGGCGAGAGGATGACCGACAGGTCCGAGTTCGCCAGTGTGACGAACAGCAGCGCAGGCGTCGCGACGAAGAACACGAGTCGGCTCAGAACGAACTGGCCGTGTTCGCCGAGCGCTTTCAGGTGGGCGAGGAGGTATCCCAGTGCGATGACGACGAAGATGACGGTGAAGCCCTCGAGGACGCCGAACATCTACGGACTGCTCATCTCTGGATCGGGAACGACAGAGAGGCCACGTAGCCGATGGCTACGTGGCCTCTCTGAGTGAAAGTCTGGATCAGCGGCTGGTGAACGGCAGCAATGCCATCTCACGAGCGTTCTTCACTGCGACAGCGACCTGGCGCTGCTGCTGCGGGGTGAGCCCGGTGACCCGACGGCTGCGGATCTTGCCGCGGTCCGAGATGAACTGACGAAGGAGGTTGATGTCCTTGTAGTCCACTGTGGTGACCTTGGCGGCGTTCAACGGGTTCTTCTTCGGTCGACGGCCTGCCTCTGCGCGGACCTTCTTCGACGGTGCTCTCTTGACTGCCATCTGAAACCTTTTCCCTTTACCAGCTCGACTTGTGGACGCCTGGCAGCTCCCCACGGTGAGCCATCTCGCGCATTTTCACGCGGGACAGCCCGAATTTCCGTAGATAACCGCGCGGACGTCCATCCGCAGCGTCACGATTGCGTAATCGTACCGGACTCGAATCGCGCGGCAGACGCTGCAGTGCTGCTTGGGCCTGCGCACGCTCGGAGTCGCTGCTCGAGGGCCTGCGGATGGTCTCTTTGAGCTCTGCTCGACGCGATGCCCACCGGGCGACGACGATCTTGCGTTGCTCGTTCTTCGCGATCTTCGACTTCTTCGCCATGGCTATCGCTCCTCTCGAAAGTCCACGTGCTTGCGCACGACCGGGTCGTACTTCTTCATCACCAGTCGGTCGGGATCGTTGCGACGGTTCTTCCTGGTGACGTAGGTGTAGCCGGTGCCGGCGGTCGATTTGAGTTTGACGATCGGCCGAACGTCGGTGCTCTTGCCCATCAGATCTTCTCCCCGCGTGCGCGCAGCTTCGCCACCACGGCGTCGATGCCGTCGCGGTCGATGGTCTTGATGCCCTTGGCCGAGAGGGTGAGGGTGACGCGTCGGCCGAGGCTCGGTGCGTAGTAGGTCTTGCGCTGGATGTTGGGATCCCATCTCCGGCTGGTCCGCACGTGGGAGTGCGAGACCGATTTTCCGAATCCGGGGGTGCGGCCGGTGACTTGGCAGTGCGCTGACATGAGCACTCCTTTCTTGCCGTTATGACAATCGTTTTCGACAAAGCGTGTTCACGAATGTAGCGTGCATCCACAAGTAATGACAATCGTTGTCGAGAAGAAGGGTGCTCGTGAACAACTCACCGGACGATCGAACCCCGATGGTCCTCGTCTCCGGCTGGACCGGAGCCATGGACGCAGTCGTGACATCACTGCTCGCGCCGGGGACCGTCGCGGTCCGCCACGATCTGAGCCGCGTCGCCGAAGGCGTCGTACGTCGCACGCTCTCCGTACTGGGGGAGAATCCGCGCGAGACCATTCTGGAGCTGGCACACGGCTGCGTCTCGTGCACGCTCCGGGAGGATCTGCTGCCGCTGCTGCGCGCACTGTCCGCCCGCAGCAACGTCGATCGCATCGTGCTCGCCATGGACCCCGCGCTCGAGCCCGAGGCGCTGTGCTGGGCCGTGGACAACGTCGTCGTCGCGGGTGTCGTCGGACAGATCGACGGCCCGGCCTCACGTGACGTCCGCATCGAGGCGGTGGTCGATTGCCTGGACGCCGCAACCTGGCTGGCCGACGCCACCGGGGATGACGCCATGGCCGACCGAGGCATCGTCGCCAGTGGCGACGACGATCGAACCGTCGCGCAATTGGTGGTCGGGCAGGTCGACTACGCCGATGCACTCGTCGTCACCGCAGGCCCCGACGTCGACGCGTGGGAACGCGCCCGGCTCGCTGCCGTCCTGGCGCGGTTGGCTCCGAACGCTCCCGTCGTGTGGGTTTCCCGGGACGCAATGGTCGACGCCCCAGCACTTCTCGCGAGTGTCCCTGCCGATGCGCGACGCGGTGCGATCAGCGATGCGCACTCGCCGCTGTTGCGTGGTGAGCCGCCGTTGGCCGTCGACTGTGGAGTCACGCTCGTCGAATTCACTGCAACTCGGCCGTTCCATCCCGAGCGGTTGCACGAGGCCATCGACGTGCTGCTCGACGGCGTCGTCACCGCCCGCGGGCGGGCGTGGGTCGCCACTCAGCCCGACGAGGCGCTGTGGATCGAATCGGCAGGCGGTGGTCTTCGGGTGGCGAGCGCCGGAAAGTGGCTTGTCGCAATGACTCCGGAGCAGCAGGACCGCGTCGATGCCACCCGTCGGGCAATGGCGGCGCTGCGGTGGGACGGGAAGTTCGGAGACCGAGACACCTCACTGGTGATCCTCGTCCACGAGGCCGACCCCACCGAGATCGACCGAACCTTGCAGTGGGCGTTGGTATCCGACGAAGAATTGGCAGACCCCGCGGCCTGGTCCACCTGGCAGGACCCCTTCGGTCAGTGGCACGAAGACCCATGCGAGAGCAGCGAATCCCCCTACGCAGAACAAGCACGAGAGGCAACAGAATGAAACCAGGCATCCACCCCGACTACCACCCGGTCGTGTTCCAGGACTCGAGTACCGGCAACAAGTTCCTCACCAGATCCACCGTCACGTCCGCGCGCGAGACCGAATGGGCCGACGGCAACACCTACCCGCTGATCGTCGTCGACGTCTCGTCCGAATCGCACCCCTTCTGGACCGGAGCCGCCCGCGTGATGGACACCCAGGGACGCGTCGAGAAATTCGAGAAGCGATACGGCCGACGAAGCCGAAAGGACTCCTGAATCATGGCTGTTCCGAAGAGAAAGATGTCGCGCTCGAACACCCGAAGCCGTCGGGCGCAATGGAAAGCCGTTGCTCCTGATCTGGTGACCGTGCGTTTTCAGGGTCGAGAGTTCCGCGTGCCACGCCGACTGGTCAAGGCAGTGCAGTCGGGGGTGTACGACCCGAGCTGACCCGCGACGGTCTATCTTCACTTCCATGGACGATGGACCCAGTGCGCGAGATGTGAAGCGGTGGCGCCAGTACCTCGCCGACGAGCGAGCCGAGGCCGCCGTCTATCGCGATCTGGCAGGCCGACGCATCGGCGAGGAGCGTGAGATTCTGCTCGCACTCGCCGATGCGGAGGGCCGCCACGAGCAGCATTGGCGAAATCTGCTCGGCGATCGCGTCGGGATGCCGCTCAGGGGTGACATTCGCACCCGCATCCTCGGGGTGTTGGCACGTCGCTTCGGCTCGGTATTCGTGCTCGCGCTGGCCCAACGAGCCGAAACCCGTTCGCCGTACGCCACCGACGCCGATGCGACGGAGGCGATGACGGCCGACGAACAGATCCACGCCGAGGTCATCAGAGCACTGGCGGCTCGCGGCCGCAATCGACTGTCCGGAACGTTCCGGGCTGCGGTGTTCGGTGCCAACGACGGCCTGGTGAGCAACCTGGCTCTGGTTCTCGGCATCAGCGGCTCCGGGGTGTCCAACCAGATAGTCCTGATCACCGGCCTTGCGGGCTTGCTCGCCGGCGCGCTGTCGATGGGTGCGGGCGAATACGTCTCTGTGCGTTCGCAACGCGAGCTGCTCGAAGCGTCGTCCCCGGACAGTGGGGCGCGCGATGCCGTCCAACACCTCGACGTTGACGCCAACGAACTGGCGCTGGTCTACCGGGCTCGGGGGATGACCCACGAGGAGGCCGACGCCAAAGCAGCGGAAGTACTGCGAGTACTACCTGCCGACGAGATGGCGCCCGACGTCGACCAGCACGAGTCCATCGGAACTGGCCTCGGTGCGGCCGGGGCCAGCTTCTGCTTCTTCGCATCCGGTGCCGTCATCCCGGTGCTGCCATATCTGTTCGGCCTCGAAGGCTATGTGGCCCTTGCCGTTGCCGCAGTTCTCGTCGGAATCGCCCTGATCTGCACCGGATTGGTGGTGGGACTGCTCAGCGGTGGACCACCGGTCAAACGTGCTCTGCGACAACTTGCTATCGGCTACGGCGCGGCCGGGGCGACATATCTCTTGGGCTTGGCATTCGGTGGGGGAGTGTAGATCCCGACTGATGGGCGAGGTTGCACACTATCGGTCCCCATCGACGGGATCCCGTCCTCACAGCTCACCTCTGTGCATTCGGTCCCATCCCCGACGTTCCCAGAAATTCGCTCGCGTGGACGACGCATCGATCGTTAGGGTTCTCATCATGCGTGCAACCGTTCTGTCTGGTGCCGCTCTCGACACGAGAGCCGGTGTGAGCCTTGTGCTGCGCGCGTATTCACCGGAGCGATGTGCCGCTCTCTGCGGCAAACAAGCTCCGCTCGTGAACCGACCCATCGAATAGCGCCCTCTCACGTGAGGGGGCAGGAAGGAACATCATGCCCCCGAACAAGGTGGGCTTGCGTTTGCTCAATTGGGCTTCACAGCTCGAGGACAAGACTCTCGAGCAGGCCCGTGAAACAGCGTCGATGCCGTTCGTGCATCCGCACGTAGCCCTGATGCCCGACGCTCACAGCGGAATGGGAAGCGCAGTGGGAACTGTGAT
This sequence comes from Rhodococcus sp. BS-15, assembly GCF_000813105.1. NCBI lineage: Bacteria > Bacillati > Actinomycetota > Actinomycetes > Mycobacteriales > Nocardiaceae > Rhodococcus > Rhodococcus sp. BS-15. Next base: position 14,053 of record NZ_BAOX01000069.1, read on the forward strand.
CCCGACGTTGGGCGCGGTGATACCTGCTGCCGTCGGAGTCGACATCGGTTGCGGAATGATCGGCGTGCGAACTGAATTCACCCTCGACGACGTCGACGGCCGCAATCTGACGGACCTGCGACTCGCCATCGAGGCAAGCATCCCGCTGTCTCCGGGCAACTACAACATCGGCGTCGATCGGTGGGATTTCACCGCACCGAAGCTCCGCGAGCTCGAGGAGTTGGCGGCGAAGGACGGTGTGGAGCTGAACCATTCGCCGCAGTGGCGTGAACAGCTCGGTTCGCTAGGCGGCGGCAATCACTACATCGAACTGTGCCTGGACGAAACCGATCGAGTGTGGCTGTTTCTGCACAGTGGGTCGAGGGGCGTGGGCAACAAGATCGCGAAGAAGCACATCGCGATTGCGCAGCGTCTGTGTGCGCAGTGGTGGATCTCGTTGCCGAACAAGGACTTGGCCTACCTGCCGAGAGCTCCCGTGAATTCGGGCAGTACCTCCGAGAATTGAAGTGGGCGCAGCGGTTCGCATACCTCAATCGGGCCGAGATGATGGACCGGTTCAGTGCGGTGTTCGCCGAGTGGATGGGAACCGACGACCATCGCGAGGTCGAGCGGATCAATTGCCATCACAACTACACGGTGAAGGAAACGCATGCTCAGAAGGATGTGTGGCTCACGCGTAAGGGCGCAGTAGACGCACACGACGGTGTCAAAGCGATCATTCCCGGGTCGATGGGAACTCGTTCGTACGTGGTCGTCGGTAAGGCTCGCGGGCCGGGCTGTGCTCGGCTCCTCACGGTGCCGGTCGGCAGTTCTCGAGGACCGAGGCCAGGAAGCGGTTCACCCACGAGAACCTGCGTGAGCGGATGGTAGGGATCGAATTTCGCGACAGCGCCGACTTCATCGACGAGATTCCCGACGCCTACAAGCCGATCGATGTGGTGATGGAGGACGCCCGCGACCTGGTGAGCATCGAGCACGAACTGCGGCAGATCCTCAACGTCAAGGGGACCTGAATCGACCTCCCGTCGTGCGTGGGAATTCGTAGTGGGTTACGAAGTTCCATGCACGACGGGATTGTCCGCGTTCGTCCCGTTGTGCATCGGTGTTCTCGTGTTGTTCACCCAACAACTTCGCTTGGTTAACGGATAGAGAGAGCGTCGCCGTCACCATCGAGGCATGACGCTCAATCCCGCAGGCGAGACCGTCGCGACCGGCATCCCGGGCACGCTCGCCGAGAACATGACCATGGCCGAACAGCATGATTGGCATCGGTCGTTCCTGCGGCGGCACCCCGTCAGTCGTCGGAACTTCCTGGTGGGAGCCGCTGCAACGGCCGCCGCGGTAGGCGTCGGGAACTCGGTGTTCGCGCGTACCGCCTATGCGCAGGACGCCCCGCTGGCCGTGGCCGGACGGCACATGGGCTTCGGAAACGACCCGGCGACACAGCTGCGCTTCTCGGCGCAGCTCTCCCGCAATCCCGGGCTCACCGGTGTCTTCCTCGATCACGGCCCCACACCCGCACTCGGCGCTACGACGTCGGCCGAGGTGCGCAACCTGATCAGTCAGGTGCCACAGACCGACGGTGGAATTCTGTCGGCGGAGCAGTACTACGTGCACGTACCCGTCGACAATCTGACGCCGAAGTTGCCGCACTACTACCGCTGGCGCACCGCCGACGGCTTCGTGAGCGATATCCGCAGCGCGTCTCCGGCCTTGCCGTCGGGCCGCATCGCACCGTTTCGGTTCACGATGATGGGCGACCAGGGTGTCGACGAAACCCCTTCGCAACCACCAGGTTTGGTCGCCGGTGATTACGACGACCAGTACTACAAGGCCGACAACGAGCCGTCGGTCAAGCACGCGCGCAACATCAATCGGCAGATCGAGGCCTCGCACCCGGACTTCCACATCCTCGCCGGCGATATCGCGTACGCGGACCCGTCCGGTGCCGGTCTGCCGCCACAGTTCGCGAAGCACGGCCAGACGCCGCCGAAGGGGTTCGACAAGTTCAACCCGTTCGTCTGGGACGGCTATTTCCAGGCGATCGAAGCCAGTGCGTCGACCGCGCCGTGGTTGTTCGCCACCGGCAACCACGACATGGAAGCGCTGTACAGCCCCAACGGATACGGCGGCCACGCGGCGCGTTTGGATCAGCCGACCAACGGACCCAAGGGGTGCCCGTCGGCGTACTCGTTCGTCTACGGCAACACCGCGGTGCTCTCGCTCGACGCGAACGACGTGAGCTACGAGATCAAGGCCAACACCGGTACAGCGGAGGAGCCAGAACACCTGGTGGAACAGACATTGGCGAAGTACCGCGCCGATCCGAACATCGACTTCATCGTCTGCTTCTTCCATCACTGCGCGTATTCGACCACGTCGACGCATGCGAGCGACGGCGGCGTGCGCGACGCCTGGGTTGCGCTGTTCGACAAGTTCGAGGTGGATGTGGTGCTCCAGGCTCACAATCACGTCTTCGAGCGCACCGATCCCATTCGTGGCAACCGTGCGACTCGGGTCGCCGGTGACAACGCCACGGTCAACGGAAAGACCGACGGCACCGTCTATTACACCGTCGGCGGTGGTGGTCGTCCCCGATACACGTTCCAGGACGGCGAGGGCGTCAGCTACCGAGGCAACGAGTTGCCCGACACGGCAGTTCCGAACAGCTACGTGTGGGCACCGGACGGCACCAAGTCGGCTGAGTCCATCACCTGGTCTCGGGTGCGATTCCTCAACTACTCGTTCGTCAGAGTCGATGTGGTGCCGGGTATTCCGGGCATCACCGCCAGCAGGATGACGATCGGTGCCATCGACGAATACGGCAACGAGTTCGACCGTCTGACATTCGAGCGGGACATCCCGGTGGGTCCGGTGTTCGGCTCGTCCTAGGTACCCATGTGAGCGGAACTTCGACCCCTACTACGAGGTTCCGCTCACATGCGGCGAAGCCGCTCTACAACCACTTCTGGCGCTTGAACACCACGAACAGTGCAGTCGAGCAGATCACCATGGCGATCAGTGCCATCGGATAGCCGAGTTGCCACGTCAATTCCGGCATGTCCTCGAAGTTCATGCCGTAGATGGCGGCGATCAGGGAGGGCGCGAAAAGAATTGCGCCCCAGGACGAGATGCGTTTGACCTGTTCGTTCTGCTCCAGGCTGGCCACGGTCATGTTGCGCATCTCCTCGTTCTGCTGCTGCGCAACGATGGTCGAGTGCACGGTCAACGCATTCTGCAGGTTGGAGCGGAAGGACTCGATGCGGTCGGAGACGCGGATCGCGTGATCGTGCACGTCGCGCAGGTATCGCTGTAGTTCCACGTCGACGTTGTACTTGTCCGAACCTCGCTTGAGTGATTCGATCATCTCGACGAGTGGCTTTGCGGCACGGTCGAATTCGGACACCTCACGGAGCAGTGAGTAGATGCGACGCGATACCGACGGGTCGCCGGTGAACAGCTGATCCTCGATCTCGTCGATGTCGTTCTGCAGTCCGGTCACCACCGGGACGTACTCGTCGACCACTTGATCGAGGATGCCGTAGAGAATGGCCTCGGGACCGAGTTCGATCAGTTCGGGAGATCCTTCGAGCCGCTTGCGCACCATTGCCAGATCGGGGGATTCGGCATGGCGGATGGTGACGACGAAATCCGGTCCGAGGAATATGTGCAATTCGCCGAATTCGACCTTTTCGGTCTCGTCGACGTATCGAGCGGGCCGCAGAACGACGAACAGCTGCTCCGCGTACCGTTCCAGCTTCGGCCGCTGGTGGGCTGCAATGGCATCCTCGACGGCGAGGCGGTGCAGACCGAACTCGTCTGCCACAGCCATGATTTCGGCGACCTCCGGGCGGTACAGCCCGATCCACGCCATTCCGTGCCGTTCGCGCATCAACTCGAAAGTGATGTCGAGGCTCTCGGGATTGGCAGTACGTTTCCCGTCGACGTAGACGGCATTGTCGATGATCGGCACGTATTCGTTCACCTCGGCTCTGCGAAATTCTGCTGCGCACCGAGACTATCGCCTGTGGCAACAACGCCGACAGTCCAGCCGCCGTCGACGACTGGACCGTGCGTCCGGGCTAGTGAACAGTTCCGTTGATCACGAGAATTGCGGCGTTCTTGTCGACTTCGACCCCCTTCTGGTAGTTGGTTCCGATTGCTGTTCCGTCGGTGTCGGATCCCTTGATGTTGACGGTCGTGAATCCCAGATCCTCGAGGGTCTGTTCGGCTGCGGTCGCTGTCATGTCGTAGACGTCCGGGATCTCGAGCAGGTTGTTGGAGGTCGACGCGTTGGCGACGGCTCCACCGCCCAAGGTGAGTGCTGCGGCAGCTGCGACGGCTGCGATCGACTTCTTGAATCCACTGCGCATGATGTGCTCCTCGTTGTTGTGATCGGTGATGTCTCGAAGCTGCTCGCCGAAGCTGTGGTGGACCTCGGATGTTGCTGTCAAGTCCCTGTCAGCGCCGTGACATGCTGGTCCGATGCTTCTCGACGTGCTCGGACTGATCGGTATCGCGGCCTTCGCGGCCTCGGGTGCATTGATCGGAGTGCATCGCCGGTTGGATCTGTTCGGGGTCTGTGTCGTCGGAATCACGACGGGCATCGGCGGCGGAATCATCCGCGATCTGCTGCTCGGCATCCACCCACCGACGTCCCTGGACACGTGGCCGAACCTCACCGTCGGCTTCGTCGCCTCGCTGGTCGTGTTCGTTGCGCATCGACAGATGGGCAAGGTCCGACGCGGAGTCCTGGTGCTCGACGCCTTCGGGATGGGGCTGTTCGCATCGACCGGTGCGACGATCGCCTTGGCTGCCGGCGGTAGCGCGTTGGCGGGAGCTCTCATCGGTACCACGACGGCGGTGGCAGGCGGCGTGATCCGAGACGTGCTGGTCAACGAAGTTCCCCTGCTACTTCATCGGGATCTGTACGCCCTGCCGGCCCTGCTCGGTGCGACGGTCGTCGTGTTCGCCGATGTTCTGGCTCTCCCGGAAAACGTCGGTCTGATCGTGGGAACACTGCTTGCGACGGGGTTGCGTCTGCTCGCGCTGTGGCGAAAGTGGAACCTCCCGCTGGCGAAGCACCTACCTACGCTCTAGTCGCTATCGGCACCCCTCTCAGACATATCTCAGTCGACCAGGACAAACTGTATGAATGCGGATATTGGTGGTCGACGACGATCGAGCAGTGCGTGAGTCGCTGCGCAGGTCGCTGACGTTCAACGGGTACACCGTGGACCTGGCGGTCGACGGTCTCGACGCGCTCGAGCAGGTTGCGGCGGCGCGTCCCGACGCGCTGGTGCTCGACGTGATGATGCCTCGCCTCGACGGCCTCGAGGTGTGTCGTCGATTGCGCAGCGTCGGCGACGACCTGCCTATCCTCGTATTGACGGCACGCGACTCGGTGTCCGAGCGCGTCGCCGGCCTC
>NZ_BAOX01000068.1:0-19622 GCF_000813105.1 Rhodococcus sp. BS-15
TCGACGTCGGTGGCCGCGGAGGCCTGCAGCACGACATCGAGTTCGGCGTCGGGCCGCTCCCGGCCGGCGGTGACGTTGCTGCGGACGGTGCCCGCGAACAGGTCGGTGATGTGGGGTTCGACGAGCACGGTCTCTCGGGCGCGTCGAAGATCGATCTCTCCCGCCGGAATGCCGCCGATACGAACCGATCCGGTGTAATCGGCGTCGGAGATCTGACCGGACAGCAGCGCAGCGAGCGCTTCCCCGTCCTGCGGCCGGTAGGCGACGACGCCGAGCATCTCGCCCGGTTCTGCGCGGAACGTGAGGCCGTCGAGCGATCGGAACCGAACGTCGTCGACTCCGAGGTCGCAGCCTGCGGGCACCGCGGATTCCGACTGCGGCAGAACGTGATCGGCACCGAGCACCAGGGCCAGCCGGTCGGCCGATCCGCGGACCATCGCAACGACGCGGGGATCCTCGCCAATCCGGTCAGGGGTTCGATGACGAACTGCGCAAGGCCGATGACGGTGATCAGCTCACCGACCGAAATGCGGCCCTGCAGCGCGAACCAACCTGCGGTTCCGGCGATCCCGACGGCCAGCAACGCGTTGACCGTTGCCGACAGGCCCTGATAGACGTTGTTCGCGCGAGCCAGCTTCAGCGTCGCCGCCAATGCCGTTCGACTCGACGTCACGAATCGCTGCGTCGCCGCGTTCTCGGCACCGATACCTCGCAGTGGCCGTACGCCGCTGACGAGATCGGTGGCCATACCCGACACAGTGGCCACCTCGGCCTGCTGCGCGGTGGCAGCACGAGTCAGCAGCGGAGCGAGACGTTGCAGCGCGATCAGGATGACCGGCGTCCCGATGACCACGGCGAGACCGAGCGGAACGTCGATCACGATCAGCGCCACGGCGGACGCGACGACCGCCACGGCCGACGCGAAGACCCGCGCGATCAGATCGAGGATCCACGACTCCTTCTCGGCGTCGGACGTCGAGACCGTCAGCAGCTCCCCCGCCGACAGCTCGGTACGCACACCACGCGGATCGAGGACGCGGCCGGCGACCTCCACGCGCACCAGATGCGCCTCCCGCTCGATCGCGACGACGATGATGCGGGCACCGATACGCCACGCGTACGACAGGGTGACGAACAAGGCCGCCAGACCGACCAACGAGACGATCATCGCGGTCACATCACCGGTGTCGATGGCCCGCGAGACGATCAGTCCGATCGCCACCGGGACCATCGTTTCGCACAGTTGATGCACCCCGAACAGCAGCGACGAGACGATCAGGCGGGTGCGATGCCGTCGTACGGTGCGGCGCAGAATCGCGGAGCCGGTGGCCGGAGAAGGCACCTCCACCACTGTCCGAGCATGGCGGAGCGGCACAGAATCGGTCATTTGCTGCAGCCTATGGCATCGGGAACTGGCGATGGGGCGCCACATTTACATAGAGTCGGGACCAACGAACACCGTGTAAGCCCAGCAGAGAGTACGGAGAACACCATGCCTGCCAAGACCTCCACCGACAACGACATCGCCGACGAAGACATCGTCCCACTCGAGTACGAGACGGCCAGCCAGGCTCAGCGCGTCGTCGCGGCCTACGCGACCGATGCCGACGAATGCCGCATGTTGCTGTCGATGTTGGGTATAGATCCTGTTGTGAAGGGTGAAAGCGAGTAGCACCTTCGCAGGACTGGCTCCCCCAGAGATCTACAAGCGGATTGGACAGTTGTGGCTGACGCCTCGCAGGGTTCGGATTTTGTCGTCGTAGCCAACCGGTTGCCGGTCGATCTGGAAAAGCTCCCGGACGGGAGCACACGATGGAAGCGAAGCCCTGGCGGGTTGGTCACCGCTCTCGAACCGATTCTGCGCGCCAACAAGGGCGCGTGGGTGGGGTGGGTCGGCGTCTCGGACGTCGACGTCGAGCCCTTCGTCGAGGACGGCCTGCAGCTGCGTCCGGTCACGATCAGCGAGAAGGAATACACCCAGTACTACGAGGCTTCTCCAACGCGACACTGTGGCCGCTGTATCACGACGTCATCGTCAAGCCGGAGTACGACCGCGACTGGTGGAACGCCTACGTCGAGGTCAACCGCCGGTTCGCCGAGAAGACCTCCGAGGCCGCAGCACAGGGCGCGACGGTCTGGATCCAGGACTACCAGCTCCAACTCGTCCCGAAGATGCTGCGGATGCTGCGCCCCGACCTGACCATCGGGTTCTTCCTGCACATCCCGTTCCCGCCGATCGAGCTGTTCATGCAGATGCCGTGGCGCACCGAGATCGTCGAAGGACTGCTCGGTGCCGACCTCATCGGTTTCCACCTGTCCGGCGGCGCGCAGAACTTCCTCTACCTTGCCCGACGCCTCGCCGGGGGAACCACGTCCCGCGGAACCGTCGGAGTGCGGTCCAAGTTGGGCGTCGTGCAGGTCGGCTTCCGGACCGTGCGAGTCGGCGCGTTCCCGATCTCCATCGATTCCGGTGACCTCGACACCAAATCGCGTTCCAAGGCCGTCCGCGATCGCGCCAAGCAACTGCGCAAGGATCTGGGCAACCCCAAGCGCATCATGCTCGGCGTCGATCGCCTGGACTACACCAAGGGAATCGACGTTCGGCTCAACGCGTTCCGCGAACTGCTCGAAGAGGGCCGCGTCGACCCGGCCGAGAACGTCATCGTGCAGTTGGCGACGCCTAGCCGTGAACGCGTCGAGAGCTACGTCGCGATGCGCGGCGAAATCGAGCAGCAGGTGGGACGCATCAACGGCGAATACGGCCAGGTGGGCCACCCGGTGGTGCACTACCTGCACCGGCCGATCCCCCCGCGACGACCTGCTGGCCTACTTCGTCGCCGCCGACGTCATGCTGGTCACTCCGCTGCGCGACGGCATGAACCTCGTCGCCAAGGAGTACGTGGCCTGCCGCAGCGATCTCGGTGGTTCCCTGGTGCTCAGCGAATTCACCGGTGCCGCAGCCGAACTGCGCCAGGCATACCTGTGCAACCCACACGACCTGGACAGCGTCAAGGACGCGATCATCGGAGCCCTCGAACAGGAACCGGAGTCGGGCAAGCGCCAGATGCGCGCCATGCGCAGGCAGGTTCTCGCCCACGACGTCGATCGCTGGGCACGCTCCTTCCTGACCGCGCTCGCGGCACCGGCGGAGGGCACAAACCTCACCCGATAAATTCGCTTTCCCAACACCGTCGACGGCTGTAACTTTGCCGTCGGCGGTTTCTTTTCATGCATTCCAACAGTGAGGAGGTGGGCATCGTGGCCACCTGGACGAGCGCACACCCGAGCCCACGTCACTCCTCTCCGAAGGAACCCTCGCATGTCTTCTCTACTTCACTACGGCCTCGATCAGCATTGGCTGGATGAGTTCGAAAAGCTCTCTCAGGACGCAGTTCTCGCCCGCGTCGTTCGCGTCGACCGCGGTGGATTCGACGCCGTCACCGATGACGGAATCGCTCGATGTACGGGCGGTGCCATCTGTACCGGCGATTGGGTGGCACTCGACGGAGAATCGTTCCGGCTGATCGCCATCCTCCCCCGCCGGACCGCCATCGAACGCGCCTCCGCCGGAACCACATCCGACACACAGGTTCTCGGAGCCAACGTCGATACCGTTGTCGTCACGGTCGCGTCGGACACCGCCCTCGACCTCGGTCGCGTCGAGCGCTACATCACCCTCGCCTGGGGCAGCGGCGCTGTTCCTGTTCTCGCGATCACCAAGACCGACAGCGGTAGCGTCGCCGAAGAATTGTTGCTGGCCGCCGCGCCGGGCGTCACCGTGTGCAGCACCAGTGCGGTGTCGGACGGCGGAATCGATTCGCTGGCAGCACATCTGCGCGGTACGGTTGCACTGATCGGGCCGTCGGGATCGGGAAAGTCGACACTCGGCAACGCCTGTTGGGTGGTTCGGTTCTCGCCACCGGTGCTACCCGCGAGGGCGACAGCAAAGGCAGGCACACGACGGTGCATCGGGAATTGGTGCCGATTCCTTCCTCGAGCCTGGTGCTGTTGGACACCCCGGGTTTGCGTTCGGTGGGCGTCCAGGGATCGGAAGACGCTGTGGCGAGCGCTTTCTCCGACATCGATCAACTCGCCGCGTCGTGTCGATTCGGCGATTGCGCGCACGAACACGAACCCGGATGTGCGGTCCTTGCCGCCGTCGACGCGGGTGAGCTCACCGAGAGAAGGTTGGGCAACTACCGAAAACTGTTGCGGGAGAACGCCTGGGCCACCTCGCGGCACGACGCCCGAGCACGCAGCGAGAAGCTTCGCGAGTACAAGCAGATCTCGAAGTCGCTACGCCAGAAATACGCCGTCGACGGAAAGAGGAGGTAAGTCAGCTCTCGTCGAACAGTGAGGGGCTGTCGGTCTCCGTCTCGTCCTGCCGAGCCGAACCCTCACTGCTCGACGCCTTGCGTACCACCTCGACCGTGGTGGTGCGTACCGACAACCGATGGCCGTCGTGATGCTCGAGCAACGCCAGACCCTGACGGATCTCGAGCACCTTCCACGGGCCGGCGTGCCCGGACGCCTGAACCAGGTCGCCTGGTGCGATCTCGGAAGCCACTGTTGTTCTCCATTCAGCGAGCAATCGGGTTCGAGCAAGTCTGTGACACACACCCTATCGGGCATGTACTGCCCGCATCTCACTTGCTCGTCGAACAATTTAGGAGTACTCATGTAATAGTTGTAGATATACAAGCATTATCGCGGAGGTGAACGTGGCCGAGCTGACTCGACGACACCGGTATCTCGTGCTCGGCATCTGCTGCCTGAGTCTGTTTCTCGTCAGCACCGACAACACGATCGTCAACGTCGCGCTGCCGTCGATGCGCGCAGATCTGAACGCATCGGTCTCGGGGCTGCAGTGGATCATCGATGCATACACGCTGGTCGTGGCATCACTGCTGATGCTCGGCGGCTCGATGGCCGACAAGTACGGCCGCAAGCGCTTCTTCCTGATCGGCACCGGAACGTTCGTCCTCGGTTCCCTGCTGTGCAGCGTCGCACCGTCGCTCGGCTGGCTCGTCGCCTTCCGCATGCTCCAGGCGATCGGTGGCTCGATGATGAATCCCGTCGCGATGTCGATCATCACCAACACCTTCACCGATCCGAAAGAACGCGCAGGAGCCATCGGCATGTGGGGTGCCGTCGTCGGAATCTCCATGTCGGCCGGTCCAGCGCTGGGCGGCATCCTCGTCACCGGTGCCGGCTGGCAGTCCATCTTCTGGATCAACGTCCCCGTCGGGATCTTCGCGCTGGCGATGACACTGAAATTCGTCCCGGAATCCAAAGCCGAGCACTCCCGTAAGTTCGATCCGGCCGGCCAGTTCCTCATCTTCGCGTTCCTCGCGTCTCTGGTGTTCACCATCATCGAAGGTCCCGCGAAGGGGTGGGGATCGCCGCTGATCGTGTTCACCGGTGCCGTCGCCGTCGGCTCGCTCGTCGGGCTGCTGGTGGTCGAGTCGCGAATCGAGGAACCGCTCATTCAACTGAAGTTCTTCAGGAGCGCGCCGTTCAGCGGAGCGACGGTGATCGCTGTGTGCGCGTTCGCGTCCCTCGGCGGATTCCTGTTCCTCAACACCCTCTACCTGCAGGACGTGCGCGGATACTCACCACTGCACGCCGGTCTCTACACCCTGCCGATGGCGTTGATGACGCTGATCTTCGCGCCGATCTCCGGTCGCATCGTCGGCACCCTGGGAGCGCGCATTCCGCTGCTCGTCGCGGGAATCGGCTTCGTGGCCTCGGCGCTGATGCTCACCCGACTGACTCCGACGACGTCGTTCGCGTGGCTGGCCGTCGCGTACGTGATTTTCGGAATATCCTTCGGCATGGTCAACGCCCCGATCACCAACACCGCGGTGTCCGGAATGCCGCGCAGTCAGGCCGGAGTGGCATCCGCCATCGCGTCGACGAGCAGGCAGGTGGGCCAATCGCTCGGCGTGGCCGTAGTCGGATCCATCGTCACGGCGAGCATCGTCGGCGAGATCTCCGACGGTTTCACCGCCGCCGCAGTTCCTGCGTGGTTCGTCATCGCAGGCGCAGGCGTGGTCGTCACCGTGCTCGCAGTGGTCACCACCGGCCGATGGGCACGCGCGACCGCCGAACGAATCGACCAACCGGTGCTCGTATGACCGGCTCGGAGGCGGCCCTCGTCTGGCGCGAGATGCGCGCACTGATGCTCGAGAAACACGACACCCGCCGAGCCGTCGCCGACGCCACCGGGATGAGTTTTTTGCGAGCCAAGCTGCTGACCAGGTTGCTCACGGGCGATCGGACGGTCACCGAGCTGGCCGAGATCCTCGCCTCCGATGCGCCGTACGTCTCGCTCAACGTTCGAGAGTTGGAAAAACGTGGATTGGTGGTCCGTACCGAAGACCCCACCGATCGCCGACGCCGCATCATCGGACTCACCGATGCCGGACGCCTCCTCGCCGAGAAGGCCCGAGCCATCGCCGACGCCCCGCCGCCTGAATTCACGACGATATCTGCCGAAGACCTGGCGCATCTGCGACGGATTCTGCAGCTGCCCTGATTTCTGAGCGTTCAGCGGCGGATGGCGTCTAGTGGTGTGCCGATCTCGACGAGCGCGCGCACGGTCGCCTCTTCCATGCCCGGTGAGCCGCAGACCAGGATCTGGCGATCCGGGAACGGCCCCTGGGTGGCGACGACGTCGGCCACACTGCCCTCCCAGCAATGCTCGGGCTCGAAGAATGATGCGCTGGAACCGATCTCGGCATGAATGCGGTCGTTCCATCGATCCGACGCCCACGGCTCGTGCAACTGATCGACGACGGGTACCACCGTCAACCACGGGAACTCCGCCGCCATCAACCACAGCATGTCGCCGGCATAGAGATCGCGGGGAGACTTACCGCCGACGAACAACGTCACGTTCGGCGGCTGTTCGCGGCGCGTGAGGTCGAGCAGAATCGCGCGCAACGGAGCGAGGCCGGTGCCGCCCGCGATCATGACGACGTCGCGCCCCGAATCGTCGACGTGCAGACTGCCCTGCGGATCGCTGATCTGCCACACATGACCGGGCCGCGTCTCGTTGACGATCGATCCGCTCACCCAACCGGCCGGAACGGCTCGAACGTGAAACTCCAGCTTTCCGTCTCGCGAAGGCGGGAGTGCGGGTGAGTAGCGCCGCGTCAGAGCAGCGTTCTGGGGAACTGTGACCGACACCGACTGTCCGGCTTGGAACGGCACCGCGTCGCCTTCGAGTCTGATCACGGCGAGATCGTTCCGAAGGCGGTGATACTGAACGACCGTCGAACTCCACGCCTGCATGTGGACCAGAATAGGGGCCGACACGGGGTGCCCCGCAAACTCAGCGCTGGTGGCCACCGCAGCGCGGGACGAGGCCGCAAACGCGCGCGCGTTTGCTGAACGCGCGCGGAATGGTGACGCAATCGCTGGCGAATCCGCGCGCACCTGACAAATGCGCGCGCGTTTGCGAAGAAGTGCTGGGAGAGACCCGCGACGCAGCTTCCACGGACGGACTCGACCCCAATGGCTCAGCCCCGCGCAGGTTCGCTACCGCAGCGCGGGACGAGGCCGCAAACGCGCGCGCGTTTGCTGAACGCGCGCGGAATAGTGACCGAATGACAAGCGAATCCGCGCGCACCTGACAAATGCGCGCGCGTTTGCGAATAGTCGAGGGCGAAGAAGCGAACTAGCGCTGGTGCTTCGGCTTCCAGACCACCAGGGCGTTGCGTTGGATCGGCACCAGGTCGCGGCGATAGCTGGCGTGCACGTTGGCCAGATCCTGGGCCAGCTCGGAAACCCTAGCCTGCAGTGCCTCGACCTGGTTGGTGAGCTCGATGATCCGCTTGATGCCGGCGAGGTTGACGCCTTCGTCCTGCGAAAGTCGCTGCACTTCACGAAGCAGTGCGACGTCACGCGGGGAGTAGCGGCGCCCACCGCCGGTGGTCCGATGAGGGGTGACCAAGCCGAGTCGGTCGTAGGTACGCAGCGTCTGCGCGTGCATGCCCGCCAACTGCGCCGCGACGGAGATCACGAAGATCTGGGCGTCGGGGTCAGCTTGCCCGCCACCGGCTTTCGCAGGTCCGCCCTCGGGAGGGACCGACATCACACACCTGCCCACCCGGCCCGCGGGTCGAATCCGCTGGCCTTCTCGGCTTCCAGATAAGTCTTCAGAGCGTCGGTAGCAGCATCGTCCAGTTTCTGCGGGACGGCAACCTTGACGGTCACCATGAGGTCGCCGGTACCGGATTTCTTCGGGATACCGCGGCCACGCACCCGCAGCACTCGGCCGTCGACGGTTCCCGGTGGCACCTTCACGCCGACGCGACCCTCGAGGGTGGGGACCGACAGCGTGGTACCGAGCACCAGTTCGCCGTAACTCACCGGAACCGTCACCGTCAGGTCGTCGCCCGTGCGGCCGAACACCTTGTCCGGCTTGACCCGAACCGTCACGAACAGATCGCCCGACGGCGCTCCTCGCAGGCCGGCTTCGCCCTGACCGGCGAGGCGCACCTTCTGTCCGTCACTGATGCCGGCCGGGACACGCACGGTGATGGTGCGGGTGCGGTTCTGCACTCCGGTACCGCGGCAGTCGACGCACGGGTCGTCGATGATGGATCCGGTACCGCGGCAGTCGTCGCACGGCTCACTGAAGCCGAACGCGCCTTGGTTTCTGTTGACGACGCTTGGCCGTTGCATTTTGGGCACACCCGCGGGCTGGTTCCGGGCTTCGCGCCGCTGCCGTGGCAGGTGGTGCACGAGGACGGGCTGGTCAACTTCAAGGGGACCGTAACGCCTTGCGCCGCTTCACGGAACTGCAGCGAGGTCTCGGTTTCTACGTCACTGCCGCGTCGGGGCCGATTGTTCTGGGGGCGCTGCTGCGCGCCGCCGCGATTGAACAGGCCACCGAAGAGGTCGCCGATGCCGCCGTCGCCGCCGCCCTGACCGAAGATGTCGCCGACGTCGAAGGTCTGGCCGCCGCCGCCGAATCCGCCTGCGCCGGGTGAAAATCCACCGCCGCCACGGTTACCGAAGCCGCCGGAAGCGAACAGCCGTCGGGCTTCGTCGTATTCCTTGCGCTTGGCCGGGTCGGCGAGGACTGCATGCGCCTCGCTGACCGCCTTGAACTTGTTCTCGGCCGAGGCGTTGCCGGGATTGGCGTCGGGATGGTTGTCCCTGGCCAACTTTCGGTACGCCTTCTTGATCTCTTCTGCAGTCGCGCTGGAGGAAACGCCCAGCTCCTTGTAGAAGTCCTTCTCGATCCACTCCCGCTGGCTCACCGGGCGTTTCCTCCTCTCGCGCTATTTCTCTACTGCTCGTCGGACGCGGGTGCATCCGATTCTTGTGCTGCTGTGTCCTGACCTGCGTTGTCCACGACGCCGACCATCGCGGTCCGCAGGACGCGCTCGCCGAGCTTGTAGCCCTTGCGCATCAGCGTTCCGACGACCGGACTGCTGCCGTCGCCCTCGTGGGAGACGGCCTCGTGGATGGCCGGGTCGAAGGCGTCGCCCTCGGCTCCGAAAGTGGTCAGGCCGATGTTCGAGAACACCCCTGCCAACTTGTCTGCCACTGCCTTGAGCGGTCCGGTTTCGAGATCGCCGTGCTGGCGGGCTCGCTCGAGGTCGTCGAGAACCGGAAGAAGCTGCGAAACGACGGACGCCTTCGCGTTCTCCGCTCCGGTCTGCTTCTCGCGGTCGGTACGACGCCGGTAGTTGGCGTACTCAGCCGAGACGCGCTGCAGATCCGCGGTGAGTTCTGCGACCTGAGTGTCACGCGGGTCTTCCACGACGTCACCGTCGACGGTCCCTTCGTCCACCGAGTCGGGCTGGGGCGCAGCCCCGGTGCCCACGAGGGGCTCCGGAACTGCGTCACCTTCCCGTACTTCACCGGTCTCGGGATCGATCTTTCGCTTGTCCACGAAAGTGACCGGTTCTTGCTCGGTGTTCTCCGACGTCACTTCTTGTCCGTGTCGTCGGCGGGCTCGTCGACGACCTCTGCGTCGACGACACCGTCGTCAGCGGCCTGCGCGCCACCCTCTGCGTCGCCCTGCTCCTTGGCCTGAGCCTCGTAGATGGCGGTGCGAGAGCCTGCGACTCGGTCGAGAGCTTCTCCACGGCGGTCTTGACTGCCGAGATGTCGCTGCCCGCGAGAGCCGTCTTGGCGTCGGCGATGGCGGTTTCGACGCGTCCCTTGAGCTCGGCGTCGACCTTGTCCTCGTTGTCCTTGACGAACTTCTCCGTCTGGTGGACGAGGGACTCGGCCTGGTTGCGGACCTCGGCCTCTTCGCGACGAGCCTTGTCCTCGTCTGCGTGAGCTTCCGCGTCGGCGACCATGCGGTCGATCTCTTCCTTGGACAGGCCGGAGCCGTCCTGGATCTTGATCGTGTTCTCTTTGCCGGTGCCCTTGTCCTTGGCCGTGACGTGCACGATGCCGTTGGCGTCGATGTCGAAGGTGACCTCGATCTGCGGGACGCCGCGAGGAGCCGGGGGCAGCTCCGTGAGCTCGAAGGAGCCGAGGAGCTTGTTGTGCGAGGCGATCTCGCGCTCACCCTGGAAGACCTGGATCTGCACCGACGGCTGATTGTCGTCAGCGGTGGTGAAGGTCTCGGACCGCTTCGTCGGGATGGTGGTGTTGCGCTCGATGAGCTTGGTCATCACGCCACCCTTGGTCTCGATGCCGAGGGACAGCGGCGTGACGTCGAGGAGCAGAACGTCCTTGACCTCACCCTTGAGGACACCGGCCTGCAGTGCAGCACCGACGGCCACGACCTCGTCCGGGTTGACGCCCTTATTGGGCTCGCGTCCACCGGAGAGTTCCTTGACCAGCTCGGAGACTGCGGGCATACGCGTCGAACCACCGACGAGCACGACGTGGTCGATATCCTTGACGGCGATGCCGGAGTCCTTGACCACTGCCTGGAACGGCGCACGGGTGCGGTCGAGCAGGTCGGAGGTGATCTTCTGGAACTCGGAGCGGCTGAGCTGCTCATCGAGGAACAGCGGGTTCTTGTCGCCGTCGACCGTGATGTACGGGAGGTTGATCGAGGTGCTCTGCCCGGAGGACAGTTCGATCTTCGCCTTCTCGGCGGCCTCGCGCAGACGCTGCAGCGCCATCTTGTCCTTGGTCAGATCGATGCCGTTCTGAGCCTTGAACTTGTCGACGAGCCAGGTCACGATGCGCTCGTCCCAGTCGTCGCCACCGAGGTGGTTGTCGCCGGACGTCGCACGGACCTCGACGACGCCGTCGCCGATTTCCAGCAGCGAGACGTCGAACGTGCCGCCACCGAGGTCGAACACGAGAATGGTCTGCTCGCTGTCGCCCTTGTCCAGGCCGTATGCGAGAGCTGCCGCGGTGGGCTCGTTGACGATGCGCAGGACGTTGAGGCCGGCGATCTGGCCGGCTTCCTTCGTGGCCTGACGCTGTGCGTCCTCGAAGTAGGCGGGAACGGTGATGACCGCGTCGGTGATTTCCTCACCCAGGTAGGCCTCGGCGTCGCGCTTGAGCTTCTGCAGCGTGCGCGCGGAGATTTCCTGAGGGGTGTACTTCTTGCCGTCGATCTCCACGTTCCAGTCCGTGCCGACGTGGCGCTTCACGGAGCGAATCGTGCGGTCGACGTTGGTGACCGCCTGGTTCTTCGCGGGCTGGCCGACCAGCACTTCACCGTTCTTGGCGAAAGCGACGATCGACGGGGTGGTGCGTGATCCCTCGGAGTTGGCGACGACAACCGGTTCGCCGCCCTCGAGGACGGACACGACCGAGTTGGTGGTCCCGAGGTCGATACCGACCGCACGAGCCATAATGTTTCCTCCTGTTATTGCGTGGATTCAGTCCCTGGGTGAGCGAACTCCGCTCAAGTTTGCACAACGCAATCTGTCGCGTCAACTTCCAACTTGAGCCTCATCCACTCAAGGCTGCTGACCTGCACAACGGAGGGTGTGGCGAATTTGTTCCCGAGTGCGCCTCCGGCGCAGTGGTGCGGTTAGGTGCCGCCCGGGGCGCTTAACCGCGCCACTGCGCAGCAGTACGCCGCGACGATCAGCAGGGATCGTCGCGGCGCAGCGGGGAGAAAGCGTGGGAGAGAGGAACTACTCGGCAGGCTCCTCGACGGGTGCCGGGATGCAGCTGTAGCTGAGCAGGCCGGCGGTGATGTTGTTCATGAAATCGGCGTCGAGAGCGCTGGCGAACGCCGCAGCGCCCGCGGGGCGAGCGACCCACTCACGATCGACGGAGGGCACGGTGTAAGTCGCTGCCTCGCCAGCCTTGATGGTCGCCTCTGTGTTCTGACCCTGCACGCCCGGCAGCGCGCCGTAGTTGACGTTGACGTTCGACGCGTCGTCCGCGCCGACGTTGTCGACCTTGACCTGCAGTGCGACGACGCCACCTTCGGGCACATCCTCGACCGTGGTGTCGCAGACAGCGGCCATGGTCACCACCAGGTCGGGGCTTTCGAGAACCACCGAGCCGAGCGGTCCGACGGGTTCGGGGGCAGGTTCGGCCGATGCGGCAGGTGCGAGGGCGACCGCACCGATGGCGGCGGCCAGAGCGGCCGTCGAGGCCAGGATCGATGTGCGGGCAAGACGTCGCATGAACAACTCCTGTAGCTGAAGGGGATGTGACTCATGAGTCTGGTGTGACAGATGGGTCAGTTGGTACCTGACTCACTATGTCCTAAAGGAATCAGACATTCCACACCAGGCGGTCTCGATTCGATGACGTTCGCATATCGAAGGAAAAGGCCCCTGACGAATCACATCCGTGTAGTTCGGCGTAGGTTTCACCGGTCGGCGAGCCAGGTTTCACCGGTCGTCGATCAGGGGAACCACAACCCTGCGGATCGGCCGCGCCCTACGTAGGGTTGAAGAAAAGCGAGGCTACGGAGGCACATGGATCCCGAAGTGCAGCACGAACCGAGCGAGATCACCTACGACGAGAAGTTCTATCCGGCTCGGCCGAAACCACTTCGACCATCGGTGCGTCGCGCCAATCGGAGCAACAGTCCCACCCCCGACAGTGAGCCGGTGGCGTCGAATCCCGAGTACGTGGACTGGCTCACCGAACAGTCGATGTTGCGGGACGCCAAGTTGATTGCCGAGCAACTCTCGGGCAAGGGCAGCATGTGGCAGAACCCGTATGCCGACCCCGATCCTCGCGCCGCCGTCGAGCGCGCACCGGTGTGGTTCACCGCGTACCCCATCTCGGTGATCAATGCCCCGCACACGAGCTTCCTGAGCACTCTCGGCGACGAGAAACTGTGGCAGGCCTTCTCCGAAATCGGTGTCACCGCAGTACATACCGGCCCGGTGAAGGTGGCCGGCGGCATCCACGGTTGGCGCCCGACTCCCTCGGTCGACGGACACTTCGACCGCATCGGCATGCAGATCGACCCCGCGTTCGGATCGGAAGAAGAGTTTCGACGCCTCTGCGTGGTGGCCTCGGCGTACGACGGCATCGTGATCGACGACATCGTGCCAGGCCACACCGGTAAAGGCGCGGACTTCCGACTCGCCGAGATGGCCGTCGCCGACTACCCCGGTATCTACCACATGGTCGAGATCGAACCGCAGGACTGGCATCTGCTGCCGCGAGTGCGCGCCGGGGCCGATTCGCAGAACATCGACGCCGAGGCCGAGGCCAATCTCGCCCGCGCCGGATACATCATCGGTCAGCTCCAGCGCGTGATCTTCTACGAGCTCGGCGTGAAGGAAACCAACTGGAGCGCAACACCTCCCGTCGTCGGCATCGACGGTGTCGAGCGTCGCTGGGTGTACCTGCACTACTTCAAGGCCGGTCAGCCGTCGATCAACTGGCTCGATCCCTCCTTCGCCGGAATGCGACTGGTGATCGGCGACGCATGCCATTCCATCGCCGATCTGGGTGCAGGTGCATTGCGGTTGGACGCCAACGGTTTTCTCGGTGTGGAGCGTCGAGCCGAAGGACCGGGCTGGTCCGAGGGCCATCCGCTGTCCGAGGCGGCAAACCATCTGATCGCCAGCGTGGTGCGCAAGATGGGCGGGTTCACCTTCCAGGAGCTGAACCTGACGATCGACGACATCAAGGCCATGGGCGCCAACGGCGCCGACCTGTCGTACGACTTCATCAATCGCCCGGCCTATCAGCATGCACTCGTCATGGGAAACACCGAATTCCTCAGGCTCACCATGACTCTGGCCCGCGATCACGGCGTCGACACGGCGTCTCTTGTACACGCGTTGCAGAACCACGACGAGATGACGTTCGAGCTCATCCACTTCGCGACCCTGCACGCCGAGGACGAATTCACCTACGGCGGCGAGGCGGTCAAGGGCAGCGATCTGGGCGATCGCATTCGCGGTGAACTGACCGATCGACTCACCGGGCGCTGGGCGCCGTACAACCGGACGTTCACCACCAACGGAATCGCTTGCACCACAGCAAGTGTGATAACCGCATCGCTCGGCATCCGCGATCTGGACCGGATGGACGAGCGAGACATCGAGACGGTCAAGCGGGCCCACCTACTGCTCGCGATGTACAACGCGTTGCAGCCGGGAGTATTCGCACTGTCCGGTTGGGATCTGCTGGGCATCCTGCCGATCGCGGCCGAGGAGGTCGACGACCTCATTCGCGAAGGCGACACCCGCTGGATCAACCGCGGCGCACACGATCTGATGGGGTACTTCCCCGAGGCCGTGCGCTCGGAATCGGGCATCCCGCGCGGGCGCAGCCTGTACGGTTCGCTCCCGGAGCAGCTGGCGGATCCCCAGTCCTTCGCCCGCCAGTTGGCGCGAATCATCGAGCTGCGCAAGAAGTTCGGTATCGCCACCGCCCAGCAGATCGACATTCCGACGGTCTCGCACAAGGGTCTGCTGGTGATGGTGCACGAGCTCGGGCAGGGAACCATCCAGCCACGGTGCTCAACTTCTCGTCCGAGGAGATCAGCGCGACCATCCAGTCGAAGCATCTGGTGCCCGGCACCACTGCCGTCGACGTGTCCGACGACAACGAGATCGCCACCGTCGACGAGCTGAACAGCTTCCCGATGACCCTTCGTCCGTACGAGGGTGTGCCCGTGGTGCTGCGCTGAGAACGCTGCCCGTCACCGACGACCGATAGAATCCTGCACGTGGCCGAAGAGCAGAACGACCCGACATCGCGCAGGCCCCAGCCTCCCCGACCGCAACCACCGCGGCCGGATGTTGCCGTCGAACCGCTGCGGCCACGGCAGGAGCCCACTCACTCGGTCCTGCCGAAGGTCGCGAGTGTCCTGTGGGCTATGACAGCGGCACTGGTCCTCGGGTTGGCAGCCGCGATCGCCCTGAACTGGGAGTCGGTGCTCTCCGGCGTCGAAACTGCGGTTTCACAGCAGGATTCGACGGCCAGTGCCGCCGACGTCCGCAACACCGCCTCGGCCACGCTGCTCTCCAGCGGGGCCGCAGCGGCGGTGCTCGTGCTGCTGGGATTCGTCGCTCTGAATCTACTGCGCAACGCGGCGATGTCGTCGAAGGTCCTGATGGGCGCGGTCGGACTCCTGACCATCGGAGCGGCAGTCACGTTCTCGACGTTCGTCTCCGACGCTCCCGCATTGCTCGGCGGCGTCCTGCAGTGGGGGCCGTTCGTCGTGGCGGGCACTGCTGCGGCCGCCACGATCGTGGCCTCATACCCCGAGGATCCTCACGCCAGTGAGGCGAGTATCCCTTCGGCGCTGCGGGCCGCGGTGGCGCACGAGGTCGAGGTGAACCGGTCCAGCAGTGGATGCTCGGACAATGCTCGCCACTTGTGCACGGCCGCCAGCGCGGTGTCGCGCTGCTGAGCGCGTCCGGCATCGGGAGGCAGATCGAGACGTTCGGTGGCGGCGATGCCGAAGCCGCCGATGATGCGCTGCAGCTCGAGCAGCGCGCCGTCGGGCAGTTTCGGTGTGGTGGAGCGTAATCGGCCGAGCAGACGCAGTTCAGCAAAACCGTGCACGTCGGCGAGCATTCGGCCGGCCTCGGTGCGCAGCGCGCGAGATTCCGGCCTGAACTCCAGGATCCGTTGCAGGGCAACCAGAGCCGAATGCAACTTCAGCTGGTCGGCGCGTTGACCGAATTGCACGTCGATCACCGAACGAAGTTCGGTCAGCCCGCTGCGCTCGACCAGCTCGGCAGCCAGCGTGGGTGAATCGCGCACCCCGAGCCGAATCAACGTCACTGCCATCCGAATACCGAACAGCCCGAAACGGTCGACGATGCTGGCGCGCAGCGATGCATCGACCGGTAGCGTGCTCTCCGCCCGCACGAATCGATCGGCAGAGAGCATCGCCAACTGCAGATCCTCGGTCGGCACCGTAGCGAGCATCTCGAACGCCGCGAACTCGTTCTGCCGCAACGTTTCCGCGCCGAGCGCCAGCAATCCAGCGACCGGAACCACCGCCTGGCACAGGCCGGTGGCCTCGAGTTCGGAGGCGAATCGCGCGGCGACCTCCTTGGCCGACATCATCGCGTCCATCCGCCCCGAACCCACCTCGTCGGCCCGCGAGACGACACCGATCACACCGAGCGGCCCCGAATCGCCGCCCACGTGCGCACCGATCTGCCCGAGAAACGACACGTCCGTGGCATTGAGGGTGCGCAGCAGATACACGACGGCGTCTGCGCCCGACGACGAGTTCTCGGGCGTGAGCATCGCCAACGTGCGCGCCGACACGTCTCGAGAGAGAGACGAGGTACCGGGGGTGTCGATGATCGTCGTCTGCGCCAAAGCGCTTGCGGGCCACTCGACGTCCAATCGGTCGACCTGTGCGGCCGTCAACGACCCGAGGTCGAAGGTCAATCGCCCGTCGCGCCGTTGCACCGGCACGTTCGCGGCCCGGTCGCCGTCGTACCAGGCCGTGACGGCAGGAGTGACGCCGTTGCGGTACCACGTGACGACTTTCGTGCACTCCGTCGCGTCGGTCGGCGCAATATCCTGGCCCACAAGAGAATTGAGCAGGGTGGACTTGCCTGCCTTGAGCGATCCCGCGAGTGCCACCCGCAGCGGCTCGTCCAAGCGGTACAGGCATTCGTCGAGCATCCAGGACGCTTCGGCATCACCGGAGTACGTCGATCGTGCCGCCGAGATGAGATCGCGTGCCCGGGCCAGAGCCGCCACACTCATACCGCGACGTCCTTGACGAGTGCCACTGCCCGAGAGTTCAGTTCGGCCACCACACGCATGTCCTTCTCCAGCGCAGCGATGCGAGCAGCTCGGTCGGTGTTGTCGGCAGCGGCGGCTTCCTGCGCCGAGCGAAGCGACTCGTTGAGCGAACGCAGCGTCTGCTCGGCAATCGAGGTGAAGTGATCACGCAGGACTCGCTGAATCTGCCGCAGTCGGTCCTTGGACTCCTTGCCCACCTGAAAACTGACGTCGTCGGTGAAACGGCGGATCGCCATCTTGGCCTCGGACCGGCGCGCCTTGATCCGATTCTCCTTGTCCTCCTTGTACGCCTTGGTACCGAGCAACACTCCCGCGCCGATGGAGATCGGATTGAGCAGGCTCAGCCCCACGAACGTGGTCATCAGACCGAACATCAGCACACCGCCGTAGGACCCGCGCATTCCCACGAGAAGCTTCTGGGTGATCCCGACGCGACCGGACTCCAGCTCTGCCAGGGACGATACGGGGTCGAGGACGTTGTCCAGATCGCCGAGATCGAGATCGGGCAGCGCTGCCGCCCCGGACGAGGCGAAGTGTTCGGCCACCAACTCCGAAAGCCACAGTGCCCGTTCGTGAGCCCAGACGAAGTTGTCGCCCACCGACGCGGCGATCTGCTCCTCGAGCCACTCGCCGAGCTGCGCCCAGTCCTTGCCCGGATCCCCCTCGTCGACGGTCTCTTCCGCTTCCCGGGTCACTCGCCGCAACCGGTCGCGCAGATCGTGATCGATGTCGGAGGCGAGATCGGCGATTCCGTCACCGAGCGTCTGCTGCCACTGCGACGAACGCTTGTGCAGCTCCTCGGCAGCGGACTTGGCGCGCTGCAGACCGGCGACGGCCGCGGCTGCCCGCTCCGGATCCTTCAGTGCCGCAAGCTCACTGCCGAACGAGAGCGTCAGATGTTCGGTGACCGAGCGGACATCGAGCGAGACCGAGGCGCGTGCCAGCACATCCGCCCGGGCCACCACGTCGTCACGCAGAAACGCGTAGAGCTGTTGAAAACCGGACTCGGCGTTGAGATCCTCGTCGTTCAAACGCAGTGCGTGCGAACGCAACAGAGACGACACCGGCAACATCTGAACGTCGATGCCTGCGCGGTCCAGGTGTCCACGATTGGCCTCGACGATCTGCCGCCAGTGCGGATACAGATCGATCTTGGTGATCAGCACCGCCACGGCCGGGCACAGACCCTGCACCTGGCGAAGAAAGGACAGTTCCGGCTCGGTGAATTCGCGGGAGGCGTCGGACACGACGAGCACCGCGTCGGACGACGGAATGAGACCCAATGTGCCTGCGGCATGGGGATTCGTGTGCCCGCCTACCCCGGGTGTATCGACCAACACCAGGCCGTCGGCGAGCAACGGACTCGCCACCCCGATGTCCAGACGCAACACCTCACGGCCCTGGGCCAGCGGACTGGCCGGGGTGACCGTCGTGATCTGCTCGGGCGGGACATCGACTCGGATGGGCTCGTTGCCGGGATCCGCGAGTACGAGCTGCGCGGAAAGACTCTCGGCGTTGGACACCACGGTCGGGATGGCGGTGGTCTCGTCGTCGCCGACCGAGCACACCGTCAGATTCAGCAGCGAATTCACGAACTGACTCTTGCCCTGCTTGAGCGGTCCGACCACGATGATGCGTCGACGTGGATCCAACACTCGCGAGCGCGCCGCCTCGACTCGATCCACCAGGTCGGATCTTCCCGCCGATGTCGCCACCGCCGCGGTACGGCTCAGCAGCTCGGCCAGCTCCGTAGATTGCCCGTCCATACGCTCGTGCTCACAACCGTTCTTTTCGACTTCCGCAGTACCTGGCTCCACTGACGCCCAGAAACGAACTCTAGCGACGACTCGGCCCCGAGTGTCGGTGAACACTCGGGGCCGAATCGTGTCAATGCCCGCCCGTAGGCGACAGGATCAAGGCTGCGTGGGGTCGAAATCGTGGTCGACGGTCACGCTGCCGAGAGAGTCCGCTGCCGAATCCACCGAACCGTGCAGGCTCGACTCGCTGAACAGATCGGACTCGGTCTCGCCCTGACCGAAGACGTCCGAGTCGACGCTCGACCAGCCGGTGCCGGACGCGGTGGCCGCGGAATCGAACGAGCTGGAGTGATCGAACGATCCCGACGCCGCGGAGGAAAGGCTGCCGCCTGCGTCTGCCAGTCCCTCGGCACCCGACTGCAGGCCACCGGTGAGGCTGCCCGCGGCCTCGCCACCGATGTCGGCAGCGGAATCAAACCCGCCGCCCGCGGAAGCCGCAGCGTCCGCACCAGCATCCAAACCCGCACCCACAGTGGACGCGAAGTCGCCTCCGATCGAGGCACCGGTGTCCAGTCCTGCACCGACGTTGGAGGCGAACTCTCCTCCCACCGAAGTTCCGGCGTCGACGACTCCGCCCGCGGCACCTTCGAGGCCTGCACCTGCGGATGCTGCTGCATCGATTCCGGTGCTGATGCCACCGGACACGGCTCCTTCGAGTCCGGA
>NZ_BAOX01000067.1:0-19688 GCF_000813105.1 Rhodococcus sp. BS-15
GCGAGGTCGTGACTGATGAACAAGCACGCGAAACCGTACTCACGCTGCAGTTCCTTGAACAGCTCGAGCACCTTGGCCTGTACCGACACGTCGAGTGCTGACGTCGGTTCGTCGGCCACCAACAGCGTCGGCTCCAGCGCCAATGCACGAGCGATACCGACGCGCTGACGCTGCCCACCGGACAACTGGTGCGGGTAGCGGTTACGCATGGTCCGCGACAGGTGGACGCGGTCGAGCAATTCCTCGACCTTTCGATTTCGGTCTGCAGCACTGTGCTCGGTGTGCAACAGCATCGGCTCGGCAATCGACTGTCCGATCGGCCAGCGCGGGTTCAGCGACGAACCCGGATCCTGGAACACGATGCCGACCTTGCTTCGCACCGAACGCAGTTCGCGATTAGACAGGTTGGTGATATCGACACCCGCGATCGACAACGAGCCGCCGGTCAGCTTGTTCAGCCCCACCACGGCCTTGCCGATCGTGGACTTGCCCGAGCCGGACTCACCGACGAGACCGACCACCTCACCCATCTCGATATCGAGGCTGACCCCGTCGACGGCCCGGAACACGGTGCGGCCCGGGTACTCGATGACACCGTCGACGATGCTCAGGGCCCGGGTCTCCTCGACGGCACTTGGCTCGGCGATCTTCCCGGCGGTCACGGCCTCGATGCTGCTGCCCAGGTGCGGAACCGAGGCGAGCAACTGCTGCGTGTACGGATGCGATGCATTCTTGAATATGGTTCGCGCAGCGTCTGTTTCGACGATGACGCCGTCCTTCATCACCGCGATGCGGTCGGCCATGTCTGCCACCACACCCATGTCGTGGGTGATCAGCACGATGGAGGCGTCGATGCGATTTCGCAGATCGCGCATCAGGTCGAGAATCTCGGCCTGCACCGTCACGTCCAGGGCGGTGGTCGGCTCGTCCGCGATCAGCAGTGACGGGTCCGAGGACAGCGCCTGGGCGATCATGGCGCGCTGACGCTGACCACCGGAGAGCTGGTGCGGGTAGAAGTTCACCCGCGTTTCCGGATCCGGCATCTCGACGAGCTTGAGGAGCTCGACGGCCCGCGCCTTCGCTTCCTTCTTCGACAGCGAGGTGTGCGCCCGGATGGCCTCGGTGATCTGCCAGCCGATCGAATACACCGGATTGAGCGCCGTCATGGGCTCCTGGAAGATCACCGCGACGTTCTTGCCACGAATGGGTGCGAGCTGCTTCTCGGGCAGCCCGACCAGTTCCTTCTCGCCGAGCTTGATGCTGCCCGACACCCGCGAATTATCGGCCAGCAGACCGGGAATGGCCATCGCGGTGGTCGACTTACCGGATCCGGATTCGCCGACGATGGCCAACACCTCGCCGGAGGCGACAGTGAACGAGACGCTGTCGACGGCCTTGCGCCATACCTTCTCGACCTCGAACTCGACCGTCAGATCGGTGACGGTCAGGACCTTGTCCTTCTGGATGCCCATGTCAGTTCCGTTTCGGATCGAGTGCGTCACGGAGTGCGTCACCGAGCATGATGAACGCGAGCACCGTGACGGAGAGGAACGCGGCCGGGAACAGCACCAGGTGCGGTGCCGTGAGGAACCTGGCCTGACCGAGGTTGATCTGTAGGCCCCAGGAGATCTCGGGCGCCTGCAATCCGATTCCGAGGAACGTCAGCGTCGCCTCGGCCGCGATGAACGTACCCACCGAGATGGTGGCGTAGATGATCACCGGAGCCAGCGCGTTGGGAAGGATGTGTCGCACCAGAATGCGGTAGGTCGACGCTCCCAATGCCTGTGCCGCCTGGACGTATTCACTGTTCTTGATCGAGATCACCGACGATCGCACCAGGCGCATCGCCGTCATCCAGCCGAAGGCCACCAGGGCCAACGACACGGTGAAGATGGTGCGCTGGGCGGTGACGGTGAGCAGGATCAGGGCACCGAGCAGCAGCGGAATTCCGAAGAACACGTCGGTGAAGCGCGCCAGGACGCTGTCGATCGCACCGCCGAAGTAGCCGGCGAGAGCACCGATCAGAACGCCGATGATCAGTACGCCGATCACCGAGAGCACACCGATGGACAGCGAGATGCGCGCACCGTAGATGACGTTGGCGTAGTAGTCGCAGCCTGGATGTCGGTACCGAACCAGTGTGCTGCACTGGGTTTCTGACCGGAATTCGACAGAGAGCACACTCGCGGTCGATGCCGCGGGCGAACAGTTGCGGGAACACCGCCATCACCAGCAGCACCAGCAGCAGGAACGTGCCGATGATGAAGAACGGGCTCTTGCGCAGAAACTTCCACGCGTTGCCCCACAGGCTGGCCTGACCGACCAGCTCGACGGCCTCACCGGTGGCGACGTTGCCGGGCTGGCCCTCGTCTGCGGCGTGCTGAGCTGCGCTCGAATCTTCTTTATTCATAGCGAATCCTAGGATCGAGTACCGCGTAGAGAACGTCCACCACGAGGTTGAAGAAGATGTAGAAGAACACGAAGAGCGTCACGATGCCGACGACGACGGCACCTTCCTGGCGGGCCAGGCCGTCGTAGATCGCGCGGCCGAGACCGGGCAGGTTGAACACCGTCTCGGTCACGATGGCCCCGCCGAGCAGGCCACCGACATCGGCACCGATGAAGGTGACGACAGGAATCAGCGAGTTGCGCAACGCATGGCGAACGATGATGCGCCGGTTGCTGATTCCCTTCGACTTCGCGGTGCGGATGTAGTCCGCGGCCATCGATTCGGCCACCGAGGTGCGCGTCAGACGAGCCACGTACGCCATCGACAGCGATGCGAGCACCAATCCGGGAAGCAGGTAACTCGACCAGCCGTCGTTGATGCCGGAGATCGGGAAGAGCCCCAACTTGAGACCGAGGGTGAACTGGGCGATGAAGCCGAGAACGAACACCGGCACCGACACCAGCAGCGTCGTCGAGATGAGCACCAGGTTGTCGAAGAAGGATCCGCGCTTGAGGGCGGCGAGCACGCCTGCGGCGATACCCATGATGGTCTCGATGACGACGGCCACGATGGTCAATCGGACCGTGACCGGAAGTGCCCGCTCGATGGTGTCGAGGACGGGGCGTCCGGAGAAGTCGGTACCGAAGTCGCCTTGGAAGAAGCCACCGATGTACTTGAAGTACTGCACGAAGAGGTTGTCGTCGAGGTTGAACTCGTCGCGCAGCTGGGCGACGACGCCGGGGGCGAGGGGGCGATCTCCAGCGAGGGCGCGGATGGGATCACCCGGCAGCGCGTAGACCATCGCGAAGATCAAGAACGAGGAGCCGATCAGGACGGGAATCGTCAGCAGTAATCGGCGAGTGATGTAGCGACCCACTGTGTGTCTTCTCCTTGAACAAGGGACGAACCTGCGCCTCGGGTCTTGCCGGCGCAGGTCGGTGTGGGACGGTTACGACCCACGGTTGAACGGGACCCGGTGGGTGACAACCGATCACGCTTGGCTGCCACCCACCTGGGTGCATCGTCAGCTGACTACGACGTCCTCGAGGATGATGTTGCCTCGGTTGTCGATCTTGACGTCGGAGACGCGGTCGGACCACACGGCCTGGTTCAGGCCGTAGAACAGCGGGGTCGCGGGCATCTGATCGATCAGGATGTCCTCGGCCTTCTGGTAGTCCTCGGTAGCAGCGTCGATGTCCTCGGCGTTGTTGCCTTCTACCAGAGCGGCGTCGAATGCCGGGTCGTTGAAGAAGGTGGCGTTGCTGCCGGCCGGCGGCAAGGCCGACACCGAGTACAGCGGGCTGAGGAAGTTGTAGATCGACGGGTAGTCCATGATCCAACCCGAGCGGAAGGGTCCGGTCATGCCCTGAGCGTCCTGCAGCGGCAGGTACTGCGCGAACTGGAGGTCGCCACGCAGCGCGTAGTTCACGCCCAGGTTGTCGCGCAACTGGTTGCCCACCGCGGTCATCCACGGATCGTGGCCCGCACCGGCGTTGAACCACAGGTCCACCGGCTGGCTGCGGTCGAATCCGGCCTCGTCGAGCAGACGGTTGGCCTCGTCCGGGTTGAGCTCGCAGTTGGCTCCACAAGCGTCCTCGCGGTAGCCCTCGACCACGGGAGAGGCGAAAGAGTCTGCCGGAGTACGGGTATCGGTGAAGATCGCGGTCGCGATGGCCTGGCGATCGATGGCCATCGAGAATGCCTTGCGCACGTTCGGATCCTGGAAGCGCGGATCGTACGTCGGGAAGCCGAGTGAGGTGATGTCCGGGCGAGCGCGCTCGCCGTACCGGTCACCGAACGTATCGCGAGCGGTGGCCCACGCGTCCTCGGGGAGGTCGAGCATGACGTCGAGTCCGCCACCCTGAACGTCGTTGTAGCCGGTGCTCACCTCGGTGTAGACCTTGAAGTTGACGCCTGCGGACTGTGCCGCATTGTCGCCTGCGTAATCGTCGTACTTGGTGACGGTGAATCCCTGTCCGGGAACGAAGTCCTCGTCGGCCTTGAACGGGCCGTTACCGATCGGGCGAGCGCCGAAAGCGTCGGGGTCGGCGTAGAACGCCTCGGGCAGCGGATCGAACGCGGTGTAGCCGAGCGTCAGCGGGAAGATGGCGAACGGTCCGGTGAGCTGGACGGTGAAGGTCGTGTCGTCGACGACGTTCAGGCCACTCAGGTCGGTCGCGGTGGGCTCGGCGGTCTCGCTGCCCTGCAGATCTGCGTAGCCTTCGATGTTCTCGAAGAAGTAGGACGCACCGAATGCGTTGGTGCTCAACGCGTTGTAGCTCCACGCCTTGGTGTAGGACTCGGCGGTGACGGGCGTGCCGTCGTGGAACGTCCAGCCGTCCTTGAGCTTGACGGTCCAGGTGGTGTTGTCCTCGGATTCGACGGACTCGGCAACGCCGTTGTACTCGACGCTGTTGTCCTCGTCGTTGAACGTGACCAGCGGAGTGAAGAGCGCCTCGAGGACCTGGCTGCCTTCGCTCTCGGTAGTGTTACCGGGAACCAGCGGGTTCTCCGGCTCGGCGATGTAGATGCTGTAGATCCCGTCTCCACTGCCACCGGAGCTCGAGCCTCCGCCACCACAGGCGGCGAGCAGGCTCGCACTCATCAGCACAGCCGTGGTGACGACCGCGGCACGTTTGATACGCAAGAAAATCCTCCATCCAGATGTGAACACGGGGTCATCCGTGCTCAGTTCCTCGGGCGCGACGCCCGGGGATTCGTGGGCGACCGCATGGCACGGCAGGTGGGCCGTTCCAACGATCTGATGGGATGGACTTTAGACACATCCTGAAACGAACATGTGAACTCCCCCAGATTTTGCTGACCCGTGAGTAAGCCGGAAACATGATCGAAACGTTTCGGCAAGTCGATTTCTCACAGTTCGGACATCGGTGTCGCCACGGGCTCACACCGATGGCCCCGATTACCGCCCAGCGTGCAGAAACTACCGATCACCGCAGATCAGGGGGTTGCAGGCGATTGCAACGGTGCGATTGCCATCACATGTGACTACCCTCACAAGGGGCTCGAGACCGGCACGGAAGTGCAGTTTCATGAGCGAAATGCACCGGACGAAAGTGAGCTATTCGAGATGACGACCAGTACCTCTGGAACCGACGAGACCGTGGTTGCCTCCTACGCACCCTCGGCCGAGTTCACGGCTGCGGCGAACGCCGGAGCCGACCTCTACGCCTCCGCGGAAAAGGATCGACTCGGGTTCTGGGCCGAGCAGGCTCGCCGGCTCCACTGGCACACCCCGTTCACCGAGGTGCTCGACTGGTCCGACGCCCCCGTGGCCAAGTGGTTCGCCGACGGAGAGCTCAACGTCGCCTACAACTGCGTCGACCGCCACGTCATCGACGGACACGGCGACCAGGTGGCAATCCACTGGGAAGGCGAGCCCGGCGACAGCCGCGACGTCACCTACGCCGATCTGCTCGCCGACGTCAGCCAGGCCGCCAACACCCTGACCGAACTCGGCCTCGTCTCCGGCGACCGTGTCGCGATCTACATGCCCATGATCCCCGAGGCCATCGTCTCGATGCTCGCCTGCGCTCGCCTCGGACTGACCCACTCGGTCGTCTTCGCCGGCTTCTCCGCCACCGCACTGCGCTCACGCATCGACGACGCCGAAGCCAAACTCGTCATCACCACCGACGGCCAGTGGCGACGCGGCAAGCCCGCCCCCATCAAGGACACCGTCGACGAGGCCGTCGACGGAGCCGCCTCGATCGAACACGTCCTCGTCGTCAAGCGCACCGACTCCGACGTCGCGTGGACCGAGGGACGCGACCTGTGGTGGCACGAGACCGTCGCGAAGGCGTCGAAAGACCATGAAGCGCAGCCGTTCCCGGCCGAGCATCCCCTCTTCATCCTGTACACCTCCGGTACGACGGGTAAGCCCAAGGGCATCATCCACACCTCCGGCGGCTACCTGACGCAGACCTCGTACACCCACCACAACGTCTTCGACCACAAGGCAGGCAAAGACGTCTACTGGTGCACCGCCGACATCGGCTGGGTCACCGGGCACTCCTACATCGTCTACGGTCCGCTCTCGAATCGCGCGACGCAGGTCGTCTACGAGGGAACGCCCAATTCGCCCGACGAGCACCGGCATTGGAACGTCATCGAGAAGTACAAGGTCTCGATCTACTACACCTCCCCCACCCTCGTTCGTACGTTCATGAAGTGGGGCAAGGACATTCCGGAGGCGCACGATCTGACCTCGATCCGTCTGCTCGGCTCCGTCGGCGAGCCGATCAACCCGAGGCGTGGCGCTGGTTCCGCGACGTCGTCGGCGGCGGAACCGCCCCGATCGTCGACACCTGGTGGCAGACCGAGACCGGCGCGATCATGATCTCCCCGCTGCCCGGCGTCACCGCCACCAAGCCCGGCTCCGCGATGGCCCCGCTGCCCGGTATCTCCGCCAAGATCGTCGACGACGACGCCAAGCCACTGGGCAACGGCGGCAACGGATATCTCGTGCTCGACGAGCCGTGGCCGTCGATGCTGCGCGGCATCTGGGGCGACATGGACCGCTACAAGGACACCTACTGGTCGCGTTACGCCGAGGAAGGCTGGTACTTCGCCGGTGACGGTGCCAAGTACGACGAGGACGGTGCCCTGTGGGTCCTCGGCCGCGTCGACGACGTCATGAACGTCTCCGGCCACCGCATCTCCACCTCCGAGGTGGAATCGGCACTGGTCACCCATCATAGTGTCGCCGAGGCCGCGGTGGTCGGTGCCGCCGACGACACCACCGGTCAGGGCATCGTCGCGTTCGTCATCCTGCGGGCCGGCGAGGAGAACACCGGCGACGCGTTGATCGCGGAACTCAAAGCACAGGTCTCCAAAGAGATTTCGCCGATCGCCAAGCCACGCGAGATCTCCATCGTGCCGGAGTTGCCGAAAACGCGTTCGGGCAAGATCATGCGCCGCCTGCTGCGCGACGTGGCCGAGGGCCGCGAACTCGGCGACGTTTCCACCCTCGTCGACCCGAAGGTATTCGAGGCGATCAAGAAGGGTCGCTGAGTGCCTGCGGCAGTGGTGTGAACAAGTGCCCCCTGAGGCACTTATTCACACCACTGCGCGCCGCGCACTACACGCTGTCGAGCGACTGATCCCGTGTTTCCTTCATGATCAGCAGGGCGATCAGCGTCAACGTCGCAGCGATGGCGAGGTACACGCCCACCCAGCCGACGCCGTAGGAACTCACCAGCCAGGTGGCGATGAACGGTGCCACTGCGGCACCGAGGATCGACGCGGTGTTGTACGAGATTCCCGAGCCCGTGTAGCGCACGTTCGTCGGAAACAGTTCGGGCAGAACGGCACTCATCGGGCCGAAGGTCAGGCCCATCAGTCCGAGGCCGACGCACATGAACACCAGCATCTTGCCCGCCGAGGCGGACGCCGGATCTGCGAACCAGTGGAACGACAGACCGAACAGCACGATCGCCGTGGTGATGACGATCAGCGTGGGACGACGGCCGTACTTGTCGGCCAGCAGCCCGGCCACCGGAATCAGCGCCGCGAAGAACAGCACCGCGATGAGCTGCAGCTCCAGGAAGTCGGTGTACGGAATGGCGAGCTTCGGGCCGTTGACGTCGGACACCTGGCCCGTTCCGTAGCTGACCACCCACGTGGTCATGATGTAGAACAGCGTGTAGGTGGCGAGCATGACGAACGTTCCGATGATCAGCTGACGCCAACTGGTCTTGAACACCTGCGCGAGCGGAGTCTTGACCTTCTGGCCGCGCTCGACGGCCAGCTTGAACACCGGCGTCTCCTCTAGCTTGAGCCGGACGTACAGGCCGATGATGACCATGACGGCGCTGAGCAGGAACGGAATTCGCCAGCCCCAGGTGAGGAACGCATGGTCGGCGCCGGAGTTGACCGAGTCGTAGCCCGTCGCGATGACGATGAGCAGGAAGAT
Source organism: Rhodococcus sp. BS-15 (assembly GCF_000813105.1). Classification (NCBI taxonomy): domain Bacteria; kingdom Bacillati; phylum Actinomycetota; class Actinomycetes; order Mycobacteriales; family Nocardiaceae; genus Rhodococcus; species Rhodococcus sp. BS-15. Next base: position 8,385 of record NZ_BAOX01000067.1, read on the forward strand.
GCCGTTGGCGAAGAAGAACCCGATGGGTGCGCCCAGCTGCGGGTACATCGCCGCCCAGGCTCGCTTGCCCGGCTTGGCGGTTTCGGTCGCCAGCAACGCTGCACCGCTCCACTCGCCGCCGAGACCGACGCCCTGGGTGAAGCGCATGATCGCCAGCAGCGCCGGAGCCCACAGGCCCACCGCGGCGTACGTCGGCAACAGTCCGATCGCGAACGTCGCGACACCCATCGTGAGCAGGGACCCGACGAGGGTCGCCTTGCGGCCGATGCGATCGCCGAAGTGGCCGAACAGAATCGACCCGATGGGTCGCGCGACGAAGGCGAGGCCGAAGGTCGCGAACGACGCCAGCAGCGCGGTGGTGTCGTTGCCCGCCGGGAAGAACAGACGGGGGAAGACGAGCACTGCGGCGGTGGCATAGATGTAGAAGTCGAAGAACTCGATGGACGTGCCGACCATCGAGGCGATCACGATGCGTGACCGCGGCACCTGGGGTGCGGGAATTGCGCCGTCGGGGGCGACGGCGTGTGCTGAACTCACGAATGCTCCTGAAGGGGGAAGTTCCCTGCAAATTACCTGATGAACACCTGAGAATTTCACGGCCCGGGGCTGTTCGTTGCCGGTTCGTGCAACATTCTCGTGTTTGCCCGCGCGGACGCGGAGGTACCCGTCCACGACAGCCGGGCGTCGCTCGGCATACAGGAAACAGTTAATCTGCTACCTAGGCACTACTGTCGATACGATCTTCCGCACAACACCGAGCAGAGCGATTACAAGGGGTCGAGAGTTGAGCGTCAGCAATGACAAGGGATACGGAAACGGCGTCCCGAACACGATTTCGTCGATACCTCTGACCGATGTCGATGCCCGCACCCCTGGTAGCGCCAGCATCGGAAATCTCGTCAAGGACGCCACCACTCAGGTCTCGACGCTCGTGCGCGCCGAAGTCGCCCTCGCCAAGGCCGAGGTCACCGGCGAGGTCAAGAAGGGTCTGCAGGGCAGCGTCTTCTTCATCATCGCGTTGACGGTGCTGCTGTTCAGCTCCTTCTTCTTCTTCTTCTTCGCCGCAGAGCTGCTCGATGTGTGGCTCTACCGTTGGGCCGCCTTCCTCATCGTGTTCGTATTCATGGTGTTGGCCGCGGCGCTGTTCGGATTCCTGGGCTACCGCAGGGTCAAGAAGCTGCGCAAGCCCGAGAAGACCATCGACTCGCTCAAGCAGGCGTCGACGGTGCTGCCGAACCAGCACGATTCCATCCCCGGAGTTCCCGGCTACAAGAAGTAGTAGCCCGGCGAATCGAGCAGTATGAATCAGCCCGATCCGTCCACGGTCCGATATCCGGGACAGTGGATCCATCGCGACATCCACGCCAACGGAATCCGGTTCCACATCGTGGAGGTCGGCGAACACGCTCCGGACGCACCGCTGGTGGTTCTGCTGCACGGCTTCGCCGACTTCTGGTACTCGTGGCGACACCAACTCGAGGCGCTTACGCGCTCGGGTGTCCGCGCCATCGCCGTCGACCTGCGCGGATACGGTGACTCCGACAAGCCTCCACGCGGATACGACGGGTGGACCCTCGCCGGCGACATCGTCGGACTGGTTCGCGCCCTGGGTTATCCGCACGCCACGTTCGTCGGCCATGCAGACGGCGGTCTCGTCTGCTGGGCCAGTGTTGCGCTCCACCCCCGCCTGGTGCGTTCGATGGTGCTGATCAACGCCCCGCATCCCATCTCGCTACGTCGCTCCGTGTTGAAGGACTCCGCGCAGCGCGCTGCCCTGCTGCCACACTTCGTTCGCTACCAGGTTCCGTTGCGCCCCGAGAGACTGCTGACGCGTCGAGGCGGCATCGCGGTGGAAGAGCTGATGAGCAGCCGCGCCGGGTCCGCGTGGCAGGGCACCGAGGATTTCTCGGACACCACGGCAAAGATGCGGTCGGCCATCCGAATTCCGGGTGCCGCGCACTGCGCACTCGAATATCAGCGCTGGGCGTTCCGCAGCCAGTTCCGTGCCGAGGGCCGCCGCTTCATGGACGCCGTGGACGTACGCACCTCGATCCCCGTCGCGCAGATCAGCGGCGACCTCGACCCGTATGTGCTGCCCACCACCCTCGACAGAGATCGACACTGGGCACCGGGGCTGACGCGTCGAACGGTGCGGGACGTGGGGCATTACGTGCACCAGGAAGCACCCGACGTGGTGTCCGAGGAGATTCTGCGGGTCGTGCGCGAGAGCTAGACGATGCAGTCGCCCGTGGCGACCGGCACCGGGGCATCGAAACTCTGCGCAAGTTCGTCCGCGATCTCCGTCGCCGTCAGCACGAATCCGGTGTCGGGGTCGTCGACGGCGGCACCGAACACGACTCCGAGTACCTCTCCGGACGAGTTGACCAGCGGTCCACCGGAGTTGCCCTGCCGCACCGATCCGCGGACGGTGTACACCTCGCGTTGGACGGTGCCCGTGCGGTAGATGTCCGGTCCGCTCAGGTTGATGATCTCGCGGATGCGCGCCGGGCTCGCCGTGTACGGTCCGCCGCCGGGATAGCCGAGCACGATGGCGTCCGTTCCGGATTCGGCCGGTGCAGGCGCAAACGGCAGCACCGGGGCCTGGAGCTGCGAAACCCGAAGCACGGCAACATCTTCTTCGGGGTCGAACAACACGACGTCGGCCGCCAGAGGTCCGTTCGGCGAATCGACGGTCACCTCGGACGTGCCTGCGACGACGTGCGCGTTGGTCATCACCAGATCCGATCCGACGACGAAGCCCGAACCTTCCAGCGCCTTCTGGCAGCTCGGCGCGATGCCGTTGATCTTGATGACGCTCGATTGCAGTTGCACCGGAATCGGTCCCGCTGCGATCCCGGAATCGGGTGCGGCGACGTTCGCGACCGGGGTGCGTCCGAACGGTCCGATGACGTCGGGGAGCCCGGACGTATCGAGCAACGCCGAGAATTCCTCGGGTACCTGCCGCAACCAGTCGGGTGCCACCTCGTCGACTTTGCCCAGGACCGTCGAGCCGCGGACCGCACTGGCGACCTCGGGCTGCGAGGACGACGTCAGTGGGATGGCGAGCAGCCACGCGGCCGCGAGAACGGCTGCGGCCTGCAACCCGGCACCGATGGTGCTGTCGACGGATCGTGCTCCGCGCGAATGGATTCCGCTACGCAGTGCCCGCCCGAGAACCATGCCGGCCACCTCACCGACGATCACCAACACCACGATCAGTGCGATTCCGACGAACACCCGCGTTCGCGAACCGTCGACGTGTTCGAGCACGTGCGGCGCCACCAGAATTCCGGCGACGGCACCGAGAACGACACCGAGAAACGCCAGCGCCGACGCCACCGCCCCCTGCCGCCATCCCGACGACGCCGCCAGCAGTGCGATGGCAACCACCGCGATATCGACCCACCCTGAACCTGTCACCGATCGAGCCTCGCTCCTACCGCAGTCAAGCTGGCCTCCAGATCGCGTACGTCCCCCGAGTCCCACTCGGGCTCCCAGCCCGATACAGCCAGCAGACCCGCCAGGATACCGCCCGTGAAGCCCCACACCAGCATTCCCTGCACAGCGAACGCCGGCCCCTGGTAGCCCGCCGGGTGGCGCACCTGGAAGCGATTGTCCGGATCGAGCAACTCGCGCAACGGAACTCGCACCACTCGCTCGGTCTCGCCTGGATCGACGACGCGCACCGGGGTCGGCTGCTTCCAGTACGAGAGCACCGGAACCACGTCGAAGCGCGACGGCGGAACGTAGATGCCGGGCATCGTCGCCAGTGGCACGACGCCCGCCGGATCGAGTCCGGTTTCCTCCTGCGCCTCGCGCAGTGCCGTACCGATCGGGCCGTCGTCGCCCGGGTCGGTCGCCCCACCGGGGAACGCGATTTGTCCGCTGTGATCTCGCAGAGTCGACGCACGCTGGGTCAGCAGGACGTCGGCGTCGGCGGGCAGTCCGCCGGGCGCACCGGGATCGGCGTCGGCAGGTCCGCCGAACAACACCAACACAGCGGCGGATCGCGGCCGGTCGGACGGCGGCGCTTGACGCTGTAGCACCGGGTTGATGCCGGTGGTGTCGGTCAGTCCGCCCGCCCTGCCTGCGACGTCGAGCATCCGCCCGAGCCAGTCGGGTGCACTCACGAATCGACCCCGAGGTTCACGCGAACGGCGTCGGCGATGTCGTCGACGCTCCGGAAGGGTTGTGGCAGCACCTTGGCGACAGTGCCATCCGCAGATATCAAAACGGAAACGGGAAGCACGTTCGGTGCTCCCACGGCGGCGACGACGCGGCCTGCGCCGTCCTGAACTCCAGGCAGAGTGATGCCGTAGTCGGTGAGCCGCGTCAGACCGTTGGCCTCGTTGGCGTCGTTGTGGACCGTCAAGACCTCGATCTTCTCGCCGGCTCGTTCGGCGTATTGCTGCAGGTAGGGCAGCTCTTCGGCACACGGCCCGCACCAGTACGCCCAGATGTTGAGCAGGGCCGGGCGGCCCGCGAGTGCCTGGCCGAGGTCGACGTACGAACCGTCGCCGATGCATTCGAGTGTGATGCCCGTCAGCGGGCCGGCTGACGTTCCCGACGGCGTCGGACATCCCGCGAGACCGGCGTCCTGCCTCAGTGGTGCGAGGGCCTCGAGCGTGTCGACTGCGCGACGTTCGTCCGTCCCCGGCGCTCGTTGCCCGAGGCCGGGAGAGTCCATGGGCTGGGCGGTGGGTGCGGCGTCGTTGCGGGGCCACAGCGCGTAGACCATCCCGACCACCAGGATCAGAGCGACCAGTGACCACCGCAGAGCAGACTTGTTCACGACACGATTCCGGCGAGGGCGAGGAGGTGATCGGTTTCCGGGCCCTTCACCAGCGCGGCCGCGGCGGCGGGGTCGGTCGGACCGGCCCCGAAGGAGGGGCAGTCCTTGGCGAGGACGCACACCCCACATGCGGGCGTACGAGCGTGGCAGACGCGTCGACCGTGAAAGATGACTCGATGCGAGAGCAGCGTCCACTCCTTGCGTTCGATGAGTGCGCCGACGGCGTGCTCGACCTTGACCGGGTCCTGCTCTTCGGTCCACTGCCAGCGCCGAACGAGCCGTCCGAAGTGCGTGTCGACGGTGATTCCCGGAACGTCGAAGGCATTACCGAGCACCACGTTGGCAGTCTTGCGGCCGATCCCGGGAAGCGTGACGAGATCCTTCAGCGTCGCCGGCACCTCGCCGTCGAAATTCTCAACCAACTTCTGTCCGAGGCCGATCAGCGAGTTCGCCTTGTTGCGGTAGAACCCCGTGGTGCGGATGTACTCCTCGAGCTCGGCGCGGTCGGCCTCTGCGTAGTCGCGGGCTGTGCGGTATTTCACGAACAGTGCCGGGGTGACCATGTTGACGCGCTTGTCGGTGCACTGCGCGGACAGGATGGTCGCAACGGCGAGTTCGAGGGGCGTGGTGAAGTCCAGTTCGCAGTACACATGCGGGAAGGCAGTGCTCAACGTCCGGTTCATCCGCCGAGCCCGGCGCACGAGCCCGAGGTGAGTCTCCTCGCGTTTGCGCACGTCGGGGCGTTTCGGAGCTGTCGAATCCACTCCACAACTGTACGGACAAGAATGAGTAACGTTCCTCGCGGCAGCAGTGGGCTGTGTTTGTATCGAGACCTTTTCGGTGTTAACTGGCCGGTATGCAAGGACTCGCCGTGGTGCTCTTTCCGGTACTACTCATGCTCTTCGCACTCGCGATGGAACGCGTCGAGTTCCGGCTCAGCAAGCTCGGCGTCCGGGAGCAGGAAGTGCAGGAGTTCCTGGATCAGGCGAGCAAGTCCGAGGTCGCCACTCTGGCGAACGAGGGCTTCCCGCATGCATTGGCCCGATTCAACACCCGCAAGCGCCGCCAGACCCCGCCGCGGACCGTCGACACGCGCGACGGCATGGTCGACCAACGCGCCAGCTGAACGCACGTTTTGTCCCATTGGTCGTAATTTCGGTGAATTTCGGGTGAACGGGAACACACGCCCGAGACCTCTGGCAACCTGTGGTGGCGTCGATCACTCGGTTTCCACCGACTCGAAGTAGACTCCCCTGAGGTAATTGTTGTGTTTGATCATCGGATCGACGTCGACGCCTGAACTGCACCGCAGTTCGGTGCATGGCACGAACTGTGTACAAACGCGTTCGGTGGTGCGGGTTGCCGCGTCACCGACATCCCAAAAGGAGCGCAAGTGGACGACGTCCTGGCACGGGCCGGCATCTTCCAAGGAGTCGAACCCTCTGCGGTTGCGGCACTGACGAAGCAGCTGCAGCCTGTCGATTTCCCCCGTGGACACGTGGTGTTCAACGAGGGTGAGCCCGGAGACCGGCTCTACATCATCGTTTCCGGCAAGATCAAGCTCGGGCGACGCTCCCCCGACGGCCGCGAGAACCTGCTGACGATCATGGGACCGTCGGACATGTTCGGCGAGCTGTCGATCTTCGACCCCGGCCCCCGTACGTCCTCGGCCACCACGGTCACCGAGGTGCGCGCGGTCAGCATGGACCGAGCGGCACTCAAGGACTGGATAGACCAGCGCCCCGAGATCGCCGAGCAGTTGCTGCGCGTACTGGCCCGCCGGTTGCGTCGCACCAACAACAACCTGGCCGACCTCATCTTCACCGACGTCCCCGGACGCGTGGCGAAGGCGCTGCTGCAGCTGGCACAGCGCTTCGGCACCCAGGAAGCGGGCTCGCTGCGCGTCACCCACGACCTGACGCAGGAAGAGATCGCTCAGCTCGTCGGTGCCTCTCGTGAGACCGTCAACAAGGCACTGGCCGACTTCGCACACCGCGGATGGCTGCGCCTCGAAGGCAAGTCCGTGCTGATCTCGGACTCCGAGCGTCTGGCACGCCGAGCTCGCTAGGCCGAGTTCCGTCGAGACAGCAGCTCGCTAGCTCTCGCGGAGGTAGGCCAGCTGCGTCTTGACCGACATCCGCGCAGCCGGCCACAACTTCTTGTCCACGTCCGCATAGACGTGCCGTACCACCTGCATCGGTTTCGCGTTCTCGCCGAGCTCGGCGAGCGCCGAGCGAACCTGATCCAGCCGCTGCCGACGGTGGGCGCGATACGCTCGCGCCACCTCGGCGGTGTCCGGCAACTCCGGCCCGTGACCGGGAAGCACGGTCTTCCCTGCTCCGGCTGCTTCGAGCCGGTCCAACGACTGCAGATAATCCGCGAGCGAGCCGTCCTTCGGGTCCAGGACCGTGGTGCCGCGGCCGAGGATCGTGTCTCCCGTCAGGATCGCGTCGTCCAGCACGAAACTCACCGAATCCGCGGTGTGACCGGGCGTGTGCAGAACTTCGATCCGAAGCCCGGCGGCCTCGATGACCTCTCCGTGGGCCAGGCTCACGCCGTCCCCGTGCAGGAACTTCTCCCCGACCGCGCGCACCGGGGCCGCCGTCTTTCGGTGAAAACGCTTCAGCCACCGGTGTGATCGGCGTGGCGATGCGTCACCAGGGTCAGCACCACCGTGCCCGACGCGGCGACGGCGTCGAGATGGGCTCGGTCCTTCGGCCCCGGATCGACGACGATGCACTCCTCGGACCCCGGTGCCTGCAGAATCCAGGTGTTCGTTCCGTCGAGCGTCATCTTGCCCGGGTTGTCGGCGAGCAGAACCGACGCAGTGGGCGTCACCTGCCGGAGTAATCCGTACGCGGGATGCTGGGGGTTAGAAACGGCCATTGAAATACTGTAGGTCGCCGGCCCCAGGCGCTGTCCATGCGGACTACCGTCGACACCTATGAAGATCGGACTCGTCGGAGCGGGCCCCTGGGCTCACAAGACTCAAGCCCCCTCGTTGCTCGCTCATCCCGGCGTCGACTTCGCCGGAGTGTGGGCCCGACGGCCCGAGGCGGCGGCCGAGATGGGGGCACCGGTCTTCGAATCGTTCGATGCCCTGCTGGGTGCGGTCGACGCGGTTGCCTTCGCGGTACCACCGGCCGTGCAGGCCGGGTACGCGCTCCGCGCGGTGCAGGCGGGCAAACATGTGTTGTTGGACAAGCCGATTGCCGCAACGGTGGCCGAGGCCGAGGAACTCGCCTCGGCAGTGACGGCTGCAGGCGTGCGCTCGATGGTGACGCTGACTCTCCGGTTCGCCCCAGAGACAAGGCAATTCCTCGACGCGGTCGCCGGGCGACCGTGGGCAGCGGGCTCGGGAACCTGGTTCTCCGGTGCCGTCCTCGGCGGGGCGTACGCGAACTCGCAGTGGCGACACGACGACGGGGCGATCCTCGACATCGGGCCACACGTGTTCGACCTGCTCGACGCCGCACTGGGAACCATTGCACACGTTGCCTATTCACACCGCGAGGTGGCGGCGGACAGTTGGACCGTGGTGCTCGAGCACGAGGGCGGAGCCCGCAGCACGGTGCACTTGTCGGTGCGGACGCCGATCATGCCGTCCCTGATGCGAATCGAACTCAGCGGCACCGACGGCGTCGCCACTCTCACCGACCGATCGACCTCGTCGACCGACTGCTTCGCCGTCCTGCTGGACGAATTCCTCGAGTCGGTCGACAAGGGTGTCGATCACGAATGCTCGGTACACCGAGGACTGCACCTGCAGAAGGTGATTGACGGGGCGCGTAAGTGGGCACCCCGATTCGATGACCACGATTGACGTCAAAGACGCGATGTTCCACTACGTCTCCGCGCCGCATCGTTCGATGGACCAGTACATGACGATCGTGTTCGACTCGGACGCTGCGGAAGCGCCGAGCTTCGAGGACGTCGTGGCGCATCTCGAACGACGTGCGCGACGCGTTCCGAGATTGAAGATCCGCATCTGCGAGGCGCTCGGCCAGCTCGAGCACCCCCGGTGGGTGAACGATCCGCTGCCCGTTCGCGACCACGTGGTCGATCATGATCTGGCGGACGGCCGGCACACGTTGGAATCCTTTCTGGCCGAGCTGTCCACCGTTCCGATCGATGCAACCGACCGCGCGTGGACCGTCCACGTCGGCCGTGGGGCACCGTCGATCGAGGGCGTGCGCGGCGTGGCCACGGTGGTGGTCGTTCAGATCAGTCACGCCCTGTCCGATGGGTCCGTCGGCACGGGCATCGCGCGAGCTCTGTTCGGGCCGGACGAGTTGACGGAGAACGTGCATTTCGCCGACGACCCTGCGGTGTCACGTCCGCGCCCGATACGCGATGCACTCCGAGGTCTGCTGCTTCTTCCGGTCCGCTGGCTGCGCTCGCAGAAGACGATGCGTCGGTCGCAGCGTGGATACTCGGCCGCCGTCGCCACGGGTGAGATTTTCGCGCCGCAGCCGGTGCAGACCACTTACCTCAATGCACACCCGGACGGCACCCGAGCCGTACACATATTGCAATTCCCGAAAGATCGATGGACCAGCGGCACCGCGACCGTCACGGTCACCGCACTCACCGCAGTGGGTGCAGCCTTGCGTGAACACCTCGGGATGCACGGAGAGGAAGCTGTGGAGCATCTCCGTGCGCTGGTTCCCGCCGCACTGGATACGTCGGTGGAGTGGCCGGCCATCAATCGCACGATTCCCACTGCCGTCGCTCTGCACCCGCAGCTGACCGACGCGACGGAGCGGGCATACGCCGTCTCGCGCGCAATGACACCCCAACGGGCTCACGTGAACGATCGCCGTCACGTCGACGCCACCCGCTCCGCCGAGGGCTACCCAGCCGCTCTGCTGATCGGTTTCGGGCGCCGAACCCGGCTCGCTGCTCAGCGCACCGGAATGCCCGAACGCACGACCACACACACCACGGTGTCCAGCGTGAACCGGACGAGCTTGACCCTCGAACTGGGGTCGAATCGGGCGAGACTGTTCGCAGGAACGGCCTCACTCGGTCCCGGCTGCAGCCTGAGCCACGCAGTCTACGGGTACGGCGATGTCGTGACGGTCTGCGTAACAGCCTGCCCTACAACGGTTCCCGACCACGCCGGCTATGTCGAGACTCTACGAACGGCGATCGAGGAGACCTGCTCAGCGCTGCACGACCGTTAACTCGACTACTGCAGTTCGACGATGAGCTCCACTTCCACCGAAGCACCGAGGGGCAATTCGGCGACACCCACGGCCGAGCGCGCATGCTTGCCTGCATCGCCGAAGATCTCACCGATGACGTTCGACGCCCCGTTGATCACCCCGGGCTGACCGGTGAATCCCGGTGCGGAGGCGACGAAGCCGACCGCCTTGATCACCCGGGCCACCGAATCGATGCCGACGAGCGCGTGCACGGCGGCGAGCGCGTTCAGGGCGCAGATGCGTGCCGCTGCGGTGGCGTCCTCAGCGGTGACGTCGCCGCCGACCTTGCCCGCGGACGTGAGGTTTCCGTCCACGATCGGCAACTGGCCGGAGGTGTGGACGAGCGAGCCCACCTGCACCGCCGGGACGTAGGCCGCCAGCGGCGGTACGACGTCGGGCAGCTCGATGCCCAGCTCGGACAGTCGTTCGCTCCACTTCGCCACGGCCGCTCAGGCCTTCGGGCGCTTGAAGTACGCGACCAACGTGTCGCCGCCGTTGGGTCCCGCCATGATTGTGACGAGCTCCCAACCCTCGGAGCCGTAGTTGTCGAGGATCTGCTTGGTGGCGTGAATCAGAACAGGTGCGGTGAAGTATTCCCAGATGGTCTTTTCGCTCATGACTGATGAGCCTATCGTTCGGTTCCGCCCCCGCGGTGCCGGAACTACAGTCGTTGCATGGATCGGCTCGATATCAAGGACGCCATCTATCACTTCGCGCGCGACCGCGGTGATTCTCGAGACCAGTTCTCCCTGACTGCGTTCGACTCGGTCGATCGCGCCGCGCCCTCGTTCGACGAGATCGTCGCGCACATGGAGGCCCGTGCGCCCCTCGTTCCCGGCCTGAGACTGCGGCTTCGGGAGGCACCGCTGAATCTGGACTATCCGCGATGGGTACCCGATACCTCCCCGCTGGCCGAACGGATGTCCGATCACGATCTCGGCGGTGCGTCCTGGGCCGATTTCGAGACCTTGATGGGCGACCTGCTCCGCACCCGTCTCGATCTCCGAGAACACTCCTGGCACCTGTACGTGGTGCGTGGAATCGGTTCTGCTCCGTTGATGCAGGGTCCGGTCACGGTGGTGATACTGCAGGTCGGGCATGCTCTGACCGATGGGCTGGGCGTGTCGAAGATGGTTCGCGCACTTGTTCGAGCCGTCGTCCGCGACAGGTGCGGCAGCGTCTTCGGAGACCGATCCCGAGCGGGAGAACCCCGTCGTCGGCGTTCTCGGTGCTGTGGTTCGGGCACCGGTGGATCTCGTGCGATCGCGGTGGGAGGCCCGCCGAGCGATTCGCGCCTACCGGGGG
>NZ_BAOX01000066.1:0-19758 GCF_000813105.1 Rhodococcus sp. BS-15
CATCGATGCGGGGTTCTGCCGCTCCCCGATGTCCTGTCCGGGGGGCGGAATCTTGAAACCGGCGTCTCCAGCAGCTTTTTCGATCGTCGGAGGCGCACCGTCGACAGGGTTGAGCGCCGCGACCATCTTCGCCGTTCGAGTGTCAGAGAACGTCACGTCCTTGCCATCGATCCCAACGACCTTCGAGGCTGGCTCCGGCTTCTGAACTGCCGGATCGAGAGGGCTCGCAGGCTTATCCGCCGGAGGAGCAGAATCCGCCGGAAGCCCTGCAACGGCGGGCTTTCCATCAGTCGCAGGCATGGCGGGATCGGCTGCGGGCTTCGCAGTATCCTCGCCACCGTCGCCTTTCTCCTCTGGCTTCTTGTCCTTCTTCTCCTCGTCGTCTTTGTCGTTCGCAGGAGTCGTCGACTTCTTTTTGTTCTCGGTGGCCGGCTTGTTCTGCAGCGCGTTCCGGAGCAGCTCGTCCAACCCCTTGCCGGCGTTCGCAGTCGGCGGAACTTGACCGGAAAGCGGGCCACTCATGCCGCCCAGCGGGTTAGCACCCATACCCGAGTTGGATTGCGGCATGCCACCGAATGGGTTGTTGCCCAATGGACTACTGGGCATTGGGTTTTGGGCTGCGGCACCGCCAGGGTTCTGGCTGCGGGAGAGGGAAGCTAGCACGTCAGCAAGATTCTGCTGACCTCCTTTGGGCATTCCAGCTGTTGACGAGGTCGGGGGTTGCATCGCGGGAGTGGCACTTGTCGATGAACCTTGCTGAGCAGGGTTGATAGAAGTGCTGGGCAAACCAGGAACCGGTGCCGACATCTGCTCAGTCGGGGTCGTGGTGGCAGGATTTGCGGGTCTGCTTAATGTCGAGGGGAGCACCCATCCGTTCACTGCCTGATCTATGGACGTGAACGCCTGAGTAGCGGCCTGATAGTAGCGATCGGCGACTCCGTCAACTGAGCCCATCTTCGTTTCATCGACACTGAAGTCCCAAGGAACCATTCCGCTAGCAGAATCCGAAATGGCCTGTCGTGCATCGACATTCGCTGTCCTGAGTGACTGGTACGCCGTGTTCGTTTCCGTCGCCAGAGACGAAACGGCGTTGCCGACTGGTACGACAACCTGCTCGCCCACAGCGCTGAGCGCATCCAGCGACGGTCGAACTCCTTGACGTGCGCGCTGTACAAGCGGCTCCGACTCGTATTTCTTCATCAACGCATCGACAGACGCAGCGATCTCGGATGCTCGCGTGATCAGATCAGTCATTCCGGTGACCGTTGCCTCGAAGCCCGACGTTGTCGGGACCGGAGGATCAACAGGGTGCCAGACCTTCTCGGGATCGATCGCGAACATTGCACTGTTGAGCTCGGTGAGAGTCTTGTCCTTTGCTCGGATAATCCCATCCCGATTTCCGTCGTGAGTCAGCGGCAGAAAGTTGGTGTCTGGAGGGCTCGGAGGGGCGTCTAACGCGGGCGTTTCCGACCCGAATAAACCAGCTACGAATTTTTTTGCAATACTCCGTAATTCAGGATCGAATAACCATGTACCCGCAAGCACGACCGCCCCGACGGCCCACCCTGGGCCAGGGATCGCCAACGCCGCGAGACGTAGGCCCATTTTGGCACCCAAGCGGGCGGCAACCTTCCCTGCCGACGAGGCGGCCAACTTGCCAACCAGACGGCCGCCTTGAGTCAGACCCTTGGCCGCCAAGGACTCGCTCTGCGCGATCTTTCCGCCAAGTGTCCGAGCGATAGCGCCGCCCTTTTCAGCCACTCGACTAGTCCTGGCGGCATTGCCTGCAGTCCTTGCTTCTGTGTCGACCGCTGGGGCTGTACCGCTTCGCGGTCCAGCTGACCGCTCACCGCGAGCAGGTTGTTCGGAAGTGCGAGGTCCCGGACGCTCAGGGACGGGCGGTCGGGATACCGGGGGTCGCGAGTTCAGCTTGGAGAGGGCGGCCTCGCGAAGTGGGACCGTCACCGGCGGAAGCTTCCACGCAGCGATTCCAGCGCCCACGGCAACCGCGCTCACATGCGCCATGTCCCACAGGCCACTCGATCCGAGGTCGGGCGTCGGCGACGAGGAGATCTGCGCAGAAGCAATGCCGCCACCCGCTGCACCCAGACCGGCAGAGTCGAACACTGAACCCGAGCCCGGCATGGCACCGAGGCCAGATTGAGAATCGCTCACTCCCGGCAGTGGTGATGACATCCACGGCCACCTTCCTGGTTGTTTGTGGACTCAAACATACCCTATATACGGTCGAGTTGATATGCGTACATACCGGCTATCAAGCCGGTGTTCTCGGGTATCGATAACCGCCCGACTAACGAGTTATTCGCTTGCCGCCCCGACCTCTCAGAGGATATTGGCGCACGACAGCTATGGAGTGCCTCCAGGACGTTACTTACCGTTGAACACCGATGCAGACACGCTGATGTGGCCTCGAAACCGACACACGAGGAGCCCGGACAGCAACGTGGACAGATCAGCTATGCCTGGCCACCGATCTGTCCACGTTGACATTCCGACCTACGTACTTGCGCGCGCGATCTTAGAATTGCCGATCGAACTTAGGGGGATGCAACCGTCAAGCCCCACTGCTCGGCGAACTGAGCTATACCCGTCGCTCCAGAGAGCGCCTCACTATTTCCCGATCCAGAGAAAAGGATGCCGACTGCGTAGACGCCGTCGCTACTGAGCGCGTACACCGGCCCCCCGGAATCTCCGTGATCGCTTGCGGCGGCGAAAGCTACTTGAGCCTTGCCAGGAGCACCTTGAAGCGGGCCACAACTTTCACCGGTTGTTCGGCCGACTTTGCATAGGACCGGCTGAGCTTGCATCACATCCGCGAAAGTCATTGAGCCGAGCACCGGCAGCATCTTCCCTTGGTACGGAACCCAAGTCGTAAGACTGCCACCTGGAAGATCATTGAAGCGGATGCGGGCGATGTCGCCGTTGTAATCGTTCAAACTGTCGGCGATGTAGCCGAGATAGGTACCGTTCTTGTCCGTCACGGAGTCACCGACTACTCCGCAATGCCCGGCCGTGACACCTTCTGCTTTGCCATCTGGTCCTGGCAGGACGTAGCCAAGCGTGCAGATCTGGTTGCCGACTCGGATCTCGGTACCGGCGTGCACCGGCGGAGTGGCTGCAGCTGCCGAGGCTGGGGATAGGACCATCGCTGCAGTTGCCACGGCAGCTGCAGCCACGCCCGCAGCCCAGTTCCTGATCATGCAAATGATAATACGGCAGAGTGTCGCGCTGACGCAAGTGGCATACACGATCACTCTGCTCTTCGTGGCCGGATGACCGGGTCAGTGGATTTGATGTCGTCGCCGTAGACCATTGGGTCCACCGAGATGATTGCCGGCCTATCGGACTTGTCGGACTTGCCGCCCGCAGCTCCTTGCCCTGGAGGCATCATCGGCATCATCGGCATACCGGAGGTTGACCGAGATCCTCCAGCCGCTGTATTGGGAGCCGCACTTGTTCCTGCTTTTGCACTGCCGCCTGCGGATTCCGCGGTTCCAGCGGTCTGCGCGTTTGCCCATGATGGTGGCTGTACGAGTGGGGCGCTTCCTGGTGTCGCTGCAGAAGTCGAGGTCTCCGAGGTTGACAGATTTGGTGCCGCACTGGAGGAGGTCCGTTGACCTGTTGGTCCCGGCTTGCCGCGCGCTGAGTCCAGTAACTTGCTGAACTCGCTGTCGGTCATTGCTCTCGGTCCTGCCGGGTTCCCTGCCGCGAGGCCACCGGTCGAGGGGGACGCGTAGCCCGGTAGCGGCTGCTGCGGGAGAGCCTGGTTGCATCATCACTGACGGCATGAGGTTTTGGTTCTGGGCACCAAGCAGAGTCGCATTGTCGAGTCGTGGCGGTGCTGCTGTCGCGCGGGCACCCACCGTGGATTGGGCCGGACTTGATGCAGTCGACGAGCGAGGTCCGGGGCTGCTCGACCGCCCACCACCCAACACGCCAGACACACCCGGACTGAGGTTGGCAGCAGTAGAACTTGCGCCCGAGTTCCCTGTCGATGCAGCCGCCTCCGGGGACAGCGGAATCGGAGGGGGCGGATTGATCATTGAAATCTCAGGCCCAACGGCAGCCTGGATTGACGGCTGGGCGTTGCGGAATGTCGACGCGATTTGGCGTTGCAGCTCAGCGTTGCTTTGTAGGTCCTGCTGGACTCTCTCTGGGATTCGGACCTTTTCGCCATCCATGATCGAGAAGGCGGTCGGCACCGCCGAGGGTTTCAGAGACTGGAGATCAGGGATAAACTGTTCGCCGTCGTCGCCGATGGTGACGACTCCGAGTGCTATGAGCTGGTTCGCTTTGTCGCTTTCAGCTTGAAGTTGCTTGGCTGCGTCTCGAGCCGGCGTCATGTTCGCCCAGTAGGCGGCGACGGAGGCGTTGTAGTCCAGGGCTGCGTGCTTGCTGACATCGAGGGCGTGGGCGGCCCGGTCGATGCTCTTGGCGATGTTCGAGACGTGTTCCATGATCGTGTCGATACCGGGCGACGACGCGTCTGGGCGCACTCCATTGAGTCCTGCCGAGAGTTCTGAGGCACGATTGATCAGGTTGTCGAACATCTTGTCGTGAGCGTCGCCGATGGCAGTGTGTGTCGACTCGGGCGCACCTTGCGCGCGGCTGCTTCGGACGTCTTCGATCAGCTGGTTGAGGCGTGGATCATCGGAGGGTGTGGGGTCGGCACCCTGATATCTGGGCACGGCGGTCTTCGAGGCGAGAAGTTCACCAAGTTTCCGCTCGAAGCCTTCCGGTGGTGGGCTCATGCGCCGATCCGCGCGTTGAGATCGTTATGGAAATCCTGGAGCGCCGCGAGGATGACTCCGTTGATCAGGGTGTTGAACTCGAGCAGGGCTGGGGCTTGACCGGCCGTTCCTGCGGGGTCTGCCCGTTGCTGGGCCGCCAGCTGTGCGTAGTGGTCGATGACGCTCTGGTCGCACTCGAACACTGCGAGTCGGTTCTTGACGACGATCGCTGCGACGGAGGGGTTGTCGTTGTCGTCGAACTGGACTCCTCGCGCTTCCTCGTAGGCGTTGTGGAGGCTCGTTTCGATCGCCCGTATCTTCGCTCCGGCGTCGGCGATAGGTTGCAATTCTGGGTGCGACATCTGTTCTTCTCCCCGGCTGTTTTTGTCAGGCCGCTCTGCGCACTTCGGAATCCGGTGCAAGAGCGGTGATTTGGACGTTGCTGCCCGACTGTGGGGCGTGGACGACCTTCCCGTCGCCGATGTACATCTGGACGTGTCCGGGACCATTGCCGCCCACGAACGACGATTTCGGGAACACGAGGTCACCCGGCTTCGGGTCTGTGACTGGGGCCGATGCGCTGTACTGGGCTTGGGAGGTTCGTGGGATCTCGACGCCATCGCTCTGGTACGCCAGATAGCGGGTCAGGCCCGAGCAGTCGAAGCCGACCTTGTTGTAGTCGCCGTGCGCGTCTCCGGCTCCCCCTCCGTCGGAGATGCCCTTGCTCGGACCTTCGAGGGTGCCGCCGCCCCAGGAGTACGGAACTTCGGATGCGACGGTCTGTTTGACCAGCTCGTCGAGTTTCGCGTTTCCGGTGCTGACGTCGGTGCCGGTGGACTCTGCCGGTTCGGTGGTGTCGCCGTTCGCATCGATGATGGCGGCCAACTGTGCCTGTTGGGCGGGAGTGAGCGTGACTGTGTCCGAACCGGATCCGCCGCCGGTTGCGGTCGCAGGCATCATCGCTGGAGCTGCAGCCGACGACGCCATCGACGCGATCGGCGCTGCGAGGCCCGCCGCGGTCTGCATTGCCGGCGCTGCCATTCGCGCGAATTGCGACACCGGCGACACCGGAGTCATCGATGGCATCGCGGGCTGGCTGGGGCCAGACAGTTGGGCTGCCGACAGTCTGGGTGCCGGTTGCGTGCTCGCCCCTG
Organism: Rhodococcus sp. BS-15; assembly: GCF_000813105.1. NCBI lineage: Bacteria > Bacillati > Actinomycetota > Actinomycetes > Mycobacteriales > Nocardiaceae > Rhodococcus > Rhodococcus sp. BS-15. The sequence continues at coordinate 5,906 of NZ_BAOX01000066.1, forward strand.
GTGTCGGGGCGGCAGGGGAGGTAAGCGCGGTGGCTTGTGCCGCGGTGGCGGCGTCGTTGGTCTCGAACTGGCGCGCACCGGCGTTGGCCTTGTCCATTGTGTCGCTGGATTTTTCGAGTCCGTCTGTCAGGTGTTTGCGGATGGACTCGAGTGCGTTACGCACCTTTGGATCCGACGCCTTCGACTCGCTCTTTCCAGCGTCCTGGCCGCCCTCGAATTGTTCGGTCGAGCCCGCGCTGACAGCGTCGCTGACCTCGGTGGGGTCGATTTTTACTGGAGGCATCCGGGAATCAGTCCTCTCGGGCGGTGGTGGTCGTCAGTCGGGGCGAGACAATCACGACCGTCAGTTGCCGATGTTGGCGATGTTGGCGACGCTTCGGAGTCGTTCTGTTCGAGGCCGTCGGCCTCACCGGTGAGCGACTGGGCCGCGGTCTGGAGGTTGTCCTTGATCCTGACCATGCCCTCTTCGACGCCCTTGAACACTGTTTGCAGCTTCTGCAGAGTCGCCGACGCCGCAGGCATGATCGTGCCGTCGACGGACCCATCTGCCGCGAATGTTGCCTTCACCTTCTCCACGTCGGCTGTCCACTTCTCGATGGTCGCCAGCTGGTCGAGGATCTCGGTGCCTGCTGAGCGGACACTCTCGGTGTCGGCCTGAATTGCGCCATCGGTAGACATATTTGTTCGTTCCCCTCGGTCATCGGTTGCCCTACTGAGCGATATGTGGGCTATTGGGGGTTGATCGTACCCCAGATACGAGCCGTATCACGGTGTTGCCGACGATGATCAGACCGGCAATCGTGAGCATGTTCGGCCAGCTGATACCGAGGTTATGGAGACTGTCAGGGAACGTGATCAGGTGATCTGCCCCTACGCCGGAGAGGATTCCCCACTCGACCAGTCTGTTCGCCCAGGCGATCGACCTCGAAGGAAGCCCCAGGATAATGAGTCCGATAAGCATATTTATGGCCACTATCTTGCGGGTATTCATGACGTCTATTCACCTCCTGTCTGTGCTAGTGTTCGGGCGTATTGCGTCGCCGTCATCCTAGGCGATCATCACCGTCGAAAGGTAGCGTAAATGGCGCGAGTAACCGTTGCCGCCAAGGATCTTCAACGGTTTTTCGAGATACTCGGTGCCACAGTCGGCAAGGTCGTCGACGGTGACGACACGTTCGCCTGCGTCTACCTTCGGACCGGAACCGCTGTGGCTGGTGACGATGTCTCTGCCTCCCAGGTTCTGACCGGCGTGACCACGGACGGCGTTTTGATCGGCCGGATGCACGTGTCCTGCAACGGCAGCCTCGACGACCCTGTTCTGCTTCCCAGCGCGGTACTCAACTGGATCCGCCCGGCGTTACAGGAAGTGATCCGCGGCGATAAGAACAGCTTGGTGTCCTTGCAGGTCCACCGGGACACTCTGGAAGCGAAACTGATCGTCGAATCCGATACCTCACTCCTTCATCAGTTCAACTTGCAGCCCGTGGGGTCGTATCCGATCGATCTGTGCGATCGCTCGCTAGCGGGTCTGACGGCCTCCGATCAGGTGACCGACAGTGATCACCGACCCCTTGATTCCGGCAAACTGTCGGTCTTTCTCGGACCACATCTCGGGGTGCTCGTCACCCTGGCCAAAAAGCTACACGCGGACGTGTACCTACACCGCGTGAAACATCCAGCGAGCGCCCATCTGGTGAGTATCGGTGCATGGCGTGGAGTGCTCCCCGGAACACGGTATTCGGCTGATATCGACGTCGATTCACCGGAGGAACAACCAGCTCTGTGAACATCAGGGCTGAACAGTAGTGTCTCGACCCGAGGGCACATCGAAACAGAGGGGATGACAAGTTGAAGATCAGTCGGAGAACGGCGGTAGTCGCCGCAGGGATCGTAGGAGTTCTGACGTCCACCGCGCCTATCGCGATGGCGGCACCGAACGTGGAGAACCCACAGGCACCGCAGAGCGGAAACGGCGCGGGCACGTCGCTGTCTCAGCAGGAGGGAGGTCAGGCACCTGCCACGACACCTCAGACCGGACCGGGTGTGCCGCGAACTCTCGCCCCTGCAAACCCGCAGGCAACCCCCGGCGCGGTTCCGGCCAACCCGCAGGCAACCCCCCGGCGCGGTTCCTCCCCCGCAGGAAGGCACTCCCCCGGCACAGGCCGCGCCCGGCGAGGTGGCACCGCAGACCGCTGTACCCGATCAGGCCGATCAGGCCGATCAGGCCGATCAGGGATGGAGCGAGAACCAGCAGTGGTCGCCTCAGCCGAGCGCACCGGCGGCACCTGCAGCTCCGGAGCACCCAAGGAGGGTGGCCCGCCGTTCGTGACTATCGACGTCACTGTCTACGGCCTGCCCGAATTGGCCCCGATCGCGCTGCCTCCACTTCCCGATGGCATCGTGTTGCCGCCGCCGCCCGTCGAGGTCCTGCTGCACCAGGTGCCGGATGGCCAAGGCGCACCGACGGTTCAGGTCACGACGGCACCTCCGCTAGCGCCCTTCCACCTCTGAGCTACTCCGTGGCCCCGCTCGAATCGAACCCTCCCGCATTCCCGCCGGCAGGAGCAGTTCGATCCGGGTGGGGCTTCACTCATATGTCGAGGACACCCACCATGGCCAGAAAGAACAGCAAGCCCACCAACACCTGGGCACAGCGAGCCAGTGCGGCCGGCACCGGTCAGAGCAGGACCGCTCCGACACACGCGCCGTCGGACGATCGCCCCACCCTCGCCCACGCACCCCGACCACAGGGCACGCAACGGACGCAGCGGAGGGTCGACGTCGCCGAAGCATTCCGTGTCACCTCCCGCGCTCTCTCGAAGCACCGCAAGCTGGGCATGATCGCTGTAGCTGTTGCTCTCGTCCTGGCCGTGGTGCTCATCGCTGCGCAGAATTGGACTGGATCCGACGCCGAGACGCGCACTGACGCCACCGTGACCGACGAGGCCGATCCGATGGCCATGGGGATCAGCAGCGACGGTGCAGCTCTTCCGTGTGAGGAGATTCGGACACCGCAACGGACCCAGTCGAGAGGCACAGGGGACACCGGCAGCGCCGAAGGTTCATCATCGCGTACGAGCACGCGTTCTTCGACCGACGCGATCCCGCGGCGATGGTGGCCATGACCAGCCCTGGCCCCGACGTCGCGAGCGCCGACGCGCTGGCTGCCGGGATCGCGGGGGTCGATCCGAATACGCCGTGGTGCGTCACGGTCACCCCAGAAGGCACCCCTGATGTGTACAGAGCGGAGATTCGTTTCCTCGCAGCGGACTCCGAAGTCGCACAGTGGAACCAGACAATGACAGTGGTTCGACGTGAAGCCGCCGACGCTGGATCGTGGACAATCACTGCCGTGCGGGCACTTTCGTGAACCGACTTGTCGATTCTCCACTGTATTGTCATAATGAGGATGTGGACACTATGCAGCGGATTCCCCGCGAAATTACCGAGGCCGACAGTGCCGGTGAAGCCGTGGAGAAAGCCGCAAGTGCTGAGCTCGCGCGGTGTTACGAGCTCCGAGATCACTATGTCGCGTCGTCGCTCTGGCCGCATGGTTGGATGCCCGCCCCACCCTGCTTCTCGACAGCAACGCGAGTCAAGGCATCGCTCCGCTTCTGAGTCGCGCATTCCAGCCTGGCCGAGCAGGTTTCGGCCGAGCCGACACCGTCCCTGAAACCATCACCCAATGCCTGGCCAGCGCTCGCCAGTTGATCGCGCGGTTCGACGAGATCATCAACCGAACGATCCCACAGGCCCGATCAGCACCAATCGTGGACAGCTTGCTTCTGGCCAAAGCCAAAGCGGTAGTGGCCGAGAACAATTCACTGACGGCCCTCCAGCGCGAGAACGCGGCCATTCGCGCGTTCGCGATTCTCGTAGCTCAGCAGTCATGGGGAGTCGAGTTCCTCAGCGGTACCCCGAATCCGTGGTCGAGTCTTCTGCCCTAGTCCGATCCGCCCTCCTGAGTAGCCGCATTCGCGAAAGGATTACCACCGGTGCCAATCAGCAACGGCAAGTTCACACCCGCCGGACTACGGACAGTCGAGGACCTCTTCCCGAATCCGGAGTCTGGGCGTATTTCGAGGATCCTCGATCGAGTTCCGGATCGAACCCTCATCGACGGGGAGCGGTCACTGACACTCTTCGAGGTAGGCACCCTCTACGTCAAAGACAAAGCACATGTCACCGTGCACAGTGACAGCGACACCATTGTGTACGCCTGCGACAACGCACGCGTGCACATGTACGGCGAGGGCTCGGTGATTGCTATGGACTCCGCCTCGGTCACGGCTTTCGACCGAGTGGAAGTGGCCCTGCATGACACCTCCACCGGGATCTTCCACCACCGAAGCTGCGGCACGGTCAAAGACGCGGCATCCGCGCAGTTCTTCGACTCGTCGACCGGGACCGGACATGGGGCCGTGAAAGACATCGACATCTTCGATTCGGCTACCTTCGCCGCCTACGACATGACCATGGTCAATGTTCACCTGCCGAGCTCGGGAGGGGTGACAGGACGCTCGTCGACAACGATCACCGTCGTCGACGAGCCGGGCCCAATTTTCCGAACAGGCCTGACCATCGTCGCCGTCGACACCGCCCACGTTCGAGTTCACAGTCGCCACAACTTCGAAGTGGACGGCAAAACGAAGCCCCTACCGTTTCTGCTGCGGACCACTGGGTTCGCACACCTGTCGTTCTACGACACCGGTGCCGCGGATCCGCTACAGAACGTGACCCTCGCTGTCACCCCTGGCCACGACAAGGCGCAGTACCAGCTCGGTGGATCAGTCGAGGCCGACTGGGAGGAGACCGTCGACCCTTCGCAAACAGCTACGGCTCCCCGGCACGCCCAACCCGCTCCGAACCGTGACCACTCCCCCACGACCGCGGCGCAGCCGACGTGACGCCGATCTCGGTCGAGGACCACGCTCATCACGCCGGGGCGTCCCTCGAACAGTCGATCTTCGGACCGGACTGGCGGACGATCAACGGCACCGAGCCCGAGATCCCTGAACCCACCCACGAATCGATTTTCGGAAGTAGCTGGAAGCCAATCTTGACCCCATGAGGTCCTCTCGAGCCAGGCCGGGTGGCCCGCTGGAGTCCTTGCGGCCACTCGGCTCATCAGCGGGATCTATGCCACATCGTTCAAACCACGTCGTTCCCGACGCCGATTCTCGCCTTGTCTCGACCAAATTTCGAGTACCCCTGGGGCTTGCCACACAGGAATGTGACTCGCTACGTCAAAAGGAACGATTAAGCCCGCCTCCGCCAACTTGGTCGCAGCTTTGTGACCCGAGATTCGATCGGTTCCCAGCGCTCTTCCCGCGCGGCCTGTTGTAATGACGGGCTGCCCGAGGAGATAGGTCAACATTGGCCACGAGTACGAGTCGGCTCTGCTTGCCCTACTCGACACCGATCTGAGCACGTCGGACATTCTTTGTAGCTCACACTGCAACTGGTCGACCAACGTGGCTATTTCCGACACACCGTCGATAACAGCGTGGGCAACGCTCGAAATAACAGGCACCGGATCACCGCCCCGGAATGCATCTACAACTAGAGAATGATCGGGCGACGCTGCATTGATCCCCACCGAGATCGGCACGGCGACTCCACGCACGCAACCCCATTGCCTGAGCAGGTGCGAGATAAGAGCTCGTCCCGCACGTCCATTACCTTCAGCGAACGGCTGAATCGACATGAACTGCGCATACGCGACCGCTGCGGTAGCGATCGGTTGACCAGCGCTATCGCGAGCGTATTCCGCCAGATCCTCCATCGCACCAGCTACGCGCTCGTGGCGAGGCGGAACATAGCCGAATGTGTCGATCGCCGAACCGGTCGGATCTGTCCAAATCTGATGCTGCCGCCAACGTCCAGCCCGATGTGGCCGGTGTCGGTTCAGCAGGCCTTGGTGGATCTTCCGGACGTCCGCCTGAGAATCAAGAGCAACTTCGATCGCCCGCATACAGTCGACCACCGGGTCGGCGGCATCAGTCAAGCGGCCATATGCAATTGAGCCCGAGGTGGATCTGATTCGACTGATCTCACAGGATGCTTGAGCCTCACGGGCGAGTACCGCACGCGCTAGCGAGGATCGCAGCGGCGCAGGCAAGGAGTTCAGCAGCTCGTCCAACCGCACGTACGCCACAGTGGCCTCCGTCACCGCGGCTGCCACATCGCCCTTGAGTGGAGGAAGTAGAGCCGACTGTATCCGCGGCAGTACCGCGGCTCTGATATCGGAGTCCGGAGGTACACCGCTGGTTGCGCTGTGGTGCAGGACTTCGTTTTCCGCCACAGGCCAGCGCGGAAACTGCACACCCGAAACCGGAACTGTCACTGCTTCCTCGCGCGATCGAGGATGTCGATCACCGTTCCATCGGAAACCCCGATGAGCCGTGCAATCTGACCTCGCGACGCCCCCGCCCTCGACGCCGCCACGACCAATCGGTTGCGAGTCACCATGAGCTCCTGAGCCTCTTCGCTCGTGGCGTCCGCAACGCGGGAGAGCTTCGCCAAGCGGTCCAGCAGCGGTTTCAAGTCGTCCTCAACCATTGCTCGCCGTTCACCAGCCTCCTGTTGCGCCTTGGACGGGGCAACGCTCTTTCCGCCCGAAACTTGCTTCTGCGCAACTCTAGCCGTAGCCCCGTAGGCACTACCCGATAGCTCTAACGGGAACGCCAACTGATTTTGGTTCTCCGACACCTTGGCAAGTCTATTGGTCCGGCAGGGTAGCGACGCGTGATGCTTCGCCGACTCGCAGTCACACTACGTTTCCTTGCCGTGTGGCCGACTCGCGATTTTTGTAGGCCGTCTCGATCTCCTGCGGGATTCGCCCTTTGTCGGAGATGACGAATCCATGTTCTCGCGCCCAGGTACGCACCTTTGCTGGGTCCGTACGGCGCATCATTTTCGACGACTTGTGACCAGGTGCTCGGACAGGCCTACTGAACGTAATCCACCTCTGAAAATCGGCATCCATCTGAGCTGCATTCGCAGCACTCAAGTCGATCACGTAGTGCCTTCGCTTATACGTAAATTCGATACTGACCTCGGCGGGACTCTGCTGGTCAAGGTCGTCCACCTTGCGTGTAATCAGCTTGACAACCACGTCTGATATCTCCGTCTCATGCAGCTATTGGCCGACTGATAACCGACCATTCTTCACCGCGAACTGCGGCATTCTCCGGCCCGCAACAGACAGCTTATATAACGGCTCTGTTTTGCGCTATACACGGTGGATATTCAGCTCAAGAACACGCCCCCATCAGCCCTTGAACTTCTTCCCCTGCAGCGAGCCGTAGGCGTTCTCCGTTTGTCGCTACGGTGAGGGCAGTTCGACTTACGGGATGTGGATCGAGTCCGGGAGACGCGCTCCGCACGGCGCGAGCCAATTGCTCCCGTTGCCTCCTAGACCGATGCCGATCGTCGATCAAGTCGCCCTTGCCGACGGGGCCTGTCCACGACACGCCGGCTCCGGAGGCGGCGCATCTGTTGACACCCCGACCGATATCTGGATTAATCAACCCCTGTCGGTAGTGTGAATTTTTCTAGGGGAGAGGTGCTGAGAGATGACGGTGCAGTCGCCCAATCCTGAGCTGCAACCCATCCTTGACGAGTTGGTGCGGATCGCACCGCTGGCCGCTGAGAAGTACGCGGAACGGAGGGCGGCCGAAAAGGCACGTAACGACGCCATCCTCGACGCGTACCTTGCGGGAGCCAAGAATCGGGACCTTGCCCAGATCGTCCAGGTGAAGCCACCGCGAATCACAGCGTTGGTCCAGCGCGGCCACAAGCAGCGACTCGAAGCCGAACAAGCTGAGGCCGCACAGCCGATCGTTGGTACCTACTCAGATGCCACCGACCGCAGAAGCGGATCAGCAGCATGACCGACAAGCCCTAGATACACCGAAAGACCGCCCCGTGGTTTCGCAGACCAGGGGCGGCCTTCCAGAAGTTGAATGACCACGAGTTGACGCTCGGATCACATATCCATACTGCAACACACGTGAAAACCGTTCCTGCAAGAGCGATTTCCACAACCACCAGCTTCATCGGCTGCCATCCCCGCGAGGGTTTGGCCTACTCAGAACCCGGAGGTTTCAATGCTCAGTCCCAGCTTCGGAACCGAACCCGGTTCCGAACTGCAGAGCCGGGGTCCTGCTGTGCATCAACACGAAACGTGGAGGCCCGCGTTGATCGGTCGATCCGCCACTTGGACTTCACAACCGTCGAGCAGCCCCTCCTTCAACAGGAGGGATAGCTCGTGACTCCACGATACCGCGTTTTCGCTGTTCACCGCAACACTGCGATGCCCTTTTCGGGAACCTTTCTTCCGGCCATCGGTGCCGCTCCGAGTAGCCCTCCACCTGCTGTAGCTGGCGGTGTGTGATGATGCCGACAATACGGCCCGAGATCACTCTTCAGGTCACGACTCAGATGCGCAAAGAACAGCCGTCGGCGCAGCTCAGAGGGATTACGAACCCTGACAGAGGGCACCCCACCATCGCTTCGGACGTATTCCATTCAGGTGCGATCGACAATCTTCTCGAGCCCTCCGATAGGCCCTCCAACGGGAGTACTTCATTGGGCTTGATGGTGACGCCGATTACGGGTGTTTGGACAGCTGGTAACCGTCGCCTTTCGAGCGGACCAATGGGCCTACTCGAGCGTGTTCTTGCTCGTGGGCCACAGACCGCTCTCCGCCCCTTCTTCCGGACGAGTTTCGACGACCGCGCTGACGTTCGACGAAGCCCCGCTGTTCCTGCTTGGAGCTCACGCACTCGCGCCGACGTTCTCAGCCGTAGTAGTCGGGCCCACATGCCCCGGAGGGGCCCTGTGTGGTGCAGGGGGCCGTGAGCGGACCGCCTGAGGAGGGTCACCGACATCTGAATACGTAGACGCGTCATCAGCGTCTCGAAGGCACACCGAAGCGCCCCTTGCGGGTTGATTGCGATTCGGGATGAGGCTGAAGTACCAGCTTCGCCACTCGATCGATTGCGGCAACTCTTACGAGTTCCCGGTTTGCCTTCCCACTCCGGAAGGATTTGCCATGCACGGCACATCTGAGGTACTTCATACCCTTTTACAGTTTCGAGGCTTCTGTCACCCTTTGTGCCTGTCGTCGGGCTACGACCGTTTGACCTGCGCATTCTCGATGCCTCAGCCAGGGTGACCCGGTGACCACCCGGTCACGAGCACCGCATCTGTCGATCGCGACGCCCGTCGCTTTCACCGAGCCGATTCACGTCACCGACATCGCTGACCTGCCCGCTGCGCAAGCCGACATCATCGACACGCTCACCAGAATCGGGTGCGCCAGCCTCGGACAGGTCACGATCCCGACTGCAACCGAGTCGGCGATGGACAAGGCCCGCGCGGTCGCAGCTCTCGCCGACTGCGGCCTCGTACGGGTGTGGCAGCACCCCGTCGACCAACGCACCTTGCTTGTGGAACTCACATCCGAGGCGAACATCGGCCGCCCAGATCAGGTCGGCGGCGTCTCACCCGTGTCGGGCGGTCGGCGATGGGTGTGCTGACACTCGACGCGCCGATCAGCTGCGCGGCCGAGGCCGACTTTTCTCGCAGGCTGACCACCCTGATCGCCCCTATGCCACTCGGACTGCAGATCCAGCTCGTATCGGCTGTGGCGGTCACACTCATCGATGCTGCAGATCGAGAACGCCGACGCAGGATCGCCGAACTGAACCTCGAGCAGCGCGGTAAGAAATCCTGGCATCTGCCACCGGTGAAGCTGACACCTGCCGGCAGGCCGGTAGCGACTGTTCCCTGCTGGCCCGGACGCCAGGCGTGGTTGCGAGATGTCGCTACTGCGTTGGACACAGACAGCGCCACTCGCATTCGCCAGAGCAACGCCAAGGTCGCGGCCGCCACGGTCCTCGCCGTCGCGACTGCCCACGCTCACTTCGCTGAAACCAGAACCGGCCGTCACATGGTTGCTTCCCTCGCGACCCTCGCCAAACGGGCCGAACTGTCGATCGACCAGGTCCGTCGCGGCCGCCGAGTCCTACGCACCCTCGGACTCCTTGTCGATCTCCAGCTCGGCCGCCGTCTTACCGGAATCGAAATCCAAGCAGCACGTGATCTGCACGGTCACACACAAACCGGGGCAGCCTCCGAGATCGCTCTCACCACGCCAGCCCGAATCGCGGCTCTGCGCCCGCAGCCCGCACCCCGATCGGTGACCGCGAAGAGCGCACCCCTATCCCCTCTTGGGTTCTTTTCCGGTTCTGAGCTTGCGAAGAACCGTAGAACTCAAAGAAAAAAGCGAGCCACGACAAACCGACCAACCGCCCCCAGGCCGATCTCTCTTCAACGCGTCACCGCCGAGCTCGTCTCGAAGTCCCGCGGACTGGACCAAACAGCGAAATACCTCAAAAAAACCTGCCACCTGGATGCCGCCAGGTCCTCCACGGCCCCTGTGAGGCATCTGGGGGGCCCTGTGCGATGTCATCGCGGCAGCGGGTATCGACACCGAACGTTTCACCGCCCAGCACATCAAGGACGCACTGGACCTCGACGGCCGACGGAACGGATTGAGTTGGCCGGACCGCATCGCCAACCCCACGAAATACCTGGCCTGGAGGCTAGGACGGCTGGATTGGACGGGTCCCACGCCGACCGAGCGGGCATCCGCAGACCGCGAGCGAGCACAGCTGGCACTGCGAGCAGCGACCGCTCCGTCCGGTCCGCCAGCAAGCGCAGAACAGCGCGCTCTCGCGAAACAACAGTTCGCAGCGGCAGCACTCCGCAACAAACGTCGCCGAAACGGAACTCCCGAGGCCCAGGTATAAGCATATGGATAACCGCGCAGATACACGCACCGATATGCTCTTTATAGCCGCTGGATATGCACGCGGAATGCTTGCATTAATGCGCCAATCAGACTATTATCTAATGCAAGTCGATTTCTACGAGAGGTCCGAGCCATGTCCGTTGTTGTGTACTCCAAGCCGAGCTGCGTGCAGTGCGTGGCGACCATGAAAGCACTGGACAATGCAGGTGTCGAGTACTCGAAGATCGACATCAGTGTCGATCCGAAGGCCCGAGAGCGTATCCTCGGATTAGGCTATCTTCAAGCACCGGTGGTCGACGCTGGCAATGGTGAACATTGGTCGGGATTCAGGCCGGATAGAGTCAAGGCACTTGCTGCAATAGCGGCCTGATTAACAGGCGCTAAGAACGACAACACCCCGACAGAAAACCTGTTGGGGTGTTGCGTTTTCCTTGATCCAATAACAACTTGCTCAGCGTAGCCGAAGGAAGATCCATGGCTCAGCACAGACCACCAGTTCGGCCGAAGGGGACAGCACCCGTTTCCACCGCGACCGGCAACACGACTGTCCGTGTGTCGACCGCGGCCGTCGAAGGCTTCATCGACGAAGGCCTCACTGGTGAATTGGGCTCCCTGAACCGCGGCGCATCCGTGAAAGAAATCCGTTCCACCCTGGGCACGTCAGACATCCAACGGATCGTGGGAGCAACTGGAAAGAAGCCGCCTTCCGAGCGCACAATCCGCCGCTGGGTCCAACAAGACCGTATTCCGGACGCTCACATTGCCGAGATCCTCGACAGGCACCGATTCGTCACCGAGACAGGTGGAGTGGCAGCCGTAGCCGCACAGGTCGGTAGGTCAGCCTCGTCGGTCCGCAAATGGGTAAACGGACGACAGGACAACTTCCGTGGAGTGGCAAAAGAAGACGCGGCACGGCAGCGCCTCGAAGAGAACATGATCCGCGCCGGCGTCATGACATCAACCGGCATCCTGAAAACGGTACACATCTCGTTCGTAGCTGTCGCCGAGGTTCGTGTTCCCGGCCCGACGGGGTACACCTACAGCACAAAGGCCCGTGAGTTCCGCTTCGACGGCAGCAAGTATGACTCGTCCATACTGAGCCGTGAAGATACCTACGAGCTCGCCGTGGCTGTCGCTAACGGAGAACATGCTCGGGTAATTGCCATCCTCGAATCCCATGCGTCGACCAGATACGCAGATTTCGACAGCTATGACGATGAGAATGGTTTCCATATAAGCTCAATCAGCAATCTGTCGATGACCTGGCACTGAATCGAACGCGACCGGCCATACACACTTCCGTGGTCTTCGGTATGTCATCCCCCTGTCCCCCCTGTTCGGCGGGGCGGGCAACCTGATCGCATCACAGTGACGGTTCGTACCCGGCGCGCTCAAGACGATCTCCGACCACCGTCGAATCGCGTTCGTCGTTGCTTGTGGTCTTCGTCCCGTGTCGCATTGATCCCACCTCGTGAAATTGAGACGGCTGAACGATGGATAGGCGTTACCGCTGGCCTATCCGTCACTAGTCCAGAAGCTGAAGCTCCTCGGCGAAAGCCCACACCTCTCCGGGGGGGCATCAGGCTAGATGTTGCCGCTAGTGGTCTAACCCTTACCTTCGATCTCGGCCAAATTGCCGCAGCAGCGCTGGTCCCTGAGGTAACAGCCTATTTCGTCACTGTGACGTAATAGGATCTCCTGGATGACGGTAGTTCAAGACATGACGCAAGATGCTCGTTGTTTGCTCCACGGATGTACGGTCTTGCTGCGTTGGTTCCCCGCCAACTCATTGTCGGCTACCGGTTGAGGGACTCCTGACCAGGACTCTTTGGCCGGAATCTGAGACAGCTTCATTCGATGCAACTGGGGTGACTAGATTGCTCAGCGTTCTAGATCCTTCGACACTGCCCGTTCAACATTGTCCGAGTGCCATGCAGGATGCGAGTGGTCCTGTAGTTTCCACACCGAACCAGCAGCCCCCCCCCGGCAGGACCGCCACAGTGCCGAGGTGCGCGATTCGTCCGGGCGGCGACACGTAGTACGTCTGGAAACTCGAGTGATTATCCTCGACACTCCCCTGTTGTATGCCACTAATTTCCGGCAGCCCTGGAGTCCTGCATCATCGCTCGGTTGATACGCGGATAGTCGTGTCGTTTTGACGCCGGGGAACTCACGCGCCTAGGAATTGAAGTGCAGGATGCTTGTTTCGTCGGGGAGGTTTGGCGGGCACCGGCTGCGAGGAGGAAGGCTTTTTGCTTGGCCCCTCCGGCGGAGTGCGCGAGCGTCCATGCGGAGGCTGGGATGAAAGGGATGAAGGCTGGTGGGAACCCTCTATTCCCCGGTAGCGGGTTGCGATTGTTGGGGTTGCTCGGGACGGGTGCGGCAGTCTGCTCATTCTGTTTACCGCGGTAAACAGGATCGGTCGATGGGGGGAGATTCCGAAGGCAGTTTTCGGTCTGGTCAGGATGCGGTGATCCCGGCCTCTTTAGGTGAGCCCACTCCCCCGCAACGCCGTCGGTGCCCTCTGTACGTCAGGGGTCGTCAGCCCGGCCCGTGGCTTGACCTGTAGCCAGGCTCTTCGGCGATTTGTAGCAGTAGGCACCGGCGTGTTTCGGGGTGCGCTCAGGTCCACTTCGGTTTCCGACTAGGAGGATGCCCGCTTTGCGTCGCTGGGTTTACCGCGGTAAACAACCGCTCGTTCCCGCGGATCTAGAGTCGATTCGCCAACCGGCGGATAGTACGAGAAGGTTCGAGACTTGTATTGGCAAGATGACTTCTATCGAGTCATCGAAGCCGCTTTCCGATTGCTGATTGTGTTCGATCTGGACTGCCCGAAATTCGGACGGCTTGCGACTCGGTAGTGCTGCCCACGGCCCTGTGCTCTGCGAGCCGATCTGGAGCACGGCTGGTGCCGCCTGTGATGATGGATCAATCTGCATGTAACCTGCAAATTCGCCGGAGAAGGCACTCGCCTACTGGTGGCCGTCCACTTATCGCCAGGCCTGCATGTTTTCACTTGGGTTCCATGAGC
>NZ_BAOX01000065.1:0-19856 GCF_000813105.1 Rhodococcus sp. BS-15
CCCACGAACACACAGTCCGTCGGCCTCAAGGGCAACTGTTCCAGCCTATCCCAGCTTGGTCTCGGACACAAGGCCCGACTCTTGGGGGATAAAACCTGCCGAGCCACACGTCCAACCTCGTTCACCCTGTCCGTGAAGACCGGGTCGGTGTCCGTCGCTCTGACTCGACAAAAGTTACGCCACCAACCACACCAACGCAAATCGGCAGGTCGACTGACACTCTCGGGGCATTCACGCAGCTCGACCTCGTAGTGTCACGTCGCCGCGCCTGCTACACGCTCCAACGTGCAGATGTGATGCCAGCCACAGCCTGAACTACCACTGCCGCAACGGCGTTCACCCTCGCGTCGCCTTCCGGCGCACATTGTCCACATGCTCCGGCACCGGAATATCCCCCGCGAGGTCCGCGGCAGGTTCGGCATCGCCGAGTGCCTCCCACACCGGAACAACTCCGGCCCACACGTCTCCCCGTTGGATGTCGAGGTCGTCGTCGACCGGTCCACCGGACCGCGACTTCACCGATGCCTCGTACATCGGAAGCGCCAGCACTGCGGTGGCAGCCAGCTCTTTCCGCGTATGCGAACGCACATGCGCGCTCCTTCCGGGGACCACCTGATCGACAATCGCGTCCAAGGCTCGAATCCGTTCGTCGGCGTCCTCCACTCGTCGAGGCCGCCCGACCACGACGGCACTTCGGTAGTTCATCGAATGGTGGAATGCCGATCGGGCCAAGACCAGTCCGTCGACGACAGTCGTGGTGACGCAGATGTCCTGTTCAGGAGCGTCGATCATGCTGCGTGATGCCACGGATCCATGCAGGTACAGCGTGCCTTCCCTGTCCGGACCGGCGGGATCGACACCGAACACCGTCGGTACGACGCGAGGCACCCCAGCGACGATCACGCCGAGATGACAGATGCGCGCCGAGCGCAGGACGTCGAGCAACGCTGCCCGTTCGAGGCCGGCACGATTTCTACCCCTCATCACTACGGTTCGCGCTGTCGGGGAAAGAGGCACGTCGTCGGCTGTCATGGTGTTCAGGATGCGGTACGAGTGGCCTTCCGTCATGGTCCAATGGAGATGAATTTGTGCAGGCCACTTTTACACGGATGCCGAAGGAGACCGAAACTCGATGCTCCCGATCTCTCTGTCGATCACCATCGATCGCGCCGACGCTCGGACGCTGCCCGTCCAACTGGCCGATCGCATCCGATCCGCAATCGACGACGGAGAGCTGCAACCCGATTCTCGATTGCCCAGTACCCGAGCGCTTTCCGTCGATCTGGGCATTGCGCGTGCGGTCGTGGAGAAGGCATACGAACAGCTCGTCGCAGAAGGCTGGCTCGATGCCCGGCGCGGTTCGGGCAACTACGTCCGACGAATCCCCCATGCAAGTCGATCGGCTGCGATGGCCTCGAGCGCACTTACTGCCCCACGAACACCCCCGCGGATATCGCTCCGCCCGGGTATCCCGTGGACTCCACCCTCGGCATCCGATGCCTGGAAGCGCGCGTGGCGCGATGTCGGCGGCACACCACCTCCCGGCGACTATCCGGATTCCGCCGGCACTCTCGAACTGAGGACTCGCGTCGCCGAACTACTCCGCCGCGCACGCGGACTGCACACCACTCCAGCGTCGATCGTGATCACGACGGGCAGCATTCACGGTCTCGATCTCGCCCTGGGTGCGCTCTCGGCTTCCGAATCCGTCGAACATGTTCTGGCACTGGAGAATCCGGGATACAAGTCCGCTGCTGCTCTCACGACGCACCGCGGGTGGTCCTTACACGACGTTCCCGTCGATCGCGATGGCTTGATCGTCGAACAGCTCGACTCGGCTCCCCCGCGGACACCAGCCGTGTACGTCACGCCGTCGCATCAGTACCCGACCGGCGCATTCATGCCCATCGGCCGTCGCCGCGCCCTGGCGGACTGGGCCCGCGGCAACGATTCGATGATCATCGAGGACGACTACGACTCCGAATTTCGTTATGGTGCAGCACTTTTGCCCACAGTGGCCGAACTGGCACCCGATCGAACCGTCTACCTCGGCACCGTATCCAAGACCCTCGGTGCCGGGATACGTCTCGGCTGGATGGTGGCACCCCAGACTATGGTCGACCGCATCTCGGCAACGCGCCGCGCGATCGGCGACCACCCATCGGTTCCCGTCCAGCAGGCAATCACGTCCATGCTGCGCGACGGCGAATGGGACAGAGCCGTCCGAACTGCGCGGCGAATATATCGCACCCGTGACCGCATGGTCGCCGCAGCGCTGGCCAGGTTCGGCGAGCTCAGGGGAGTCGGAGCCGGGCTGCATACGGTGTTGATCGTCGATACCGGCACAGCGCGCGACGTCGCTACCGCGTGTGCAGCGAGTGGCGTGGACGTACCGACACTCGAACACTCGACCCGCTCGCACACAGCCCGGGGTGGAATCGTCGTCGGATACGGATCCGTCTCCGACGACGAATTGGACTATGCCATAAGCATATTGGTCGAAGCGCTGGAAGCCGCGCTACTCAGCTGACCCGCTCGATGCTGCCACCGAGCGCACTCAGGTTCTCGACGAATCTCGGATAGCCGCGATCGATGTGGAACACGTCGTGCACCTCTGTCGTACCGTCGGCCACCAACCCCGCGAGAACCAAGCCGGCCCCGGCCCGGATATCGGAGGACCATACCGGCGCACTGGATAGCTGCGGTACACCGCGAACCACGGCGTGGTGGCCATCGGTACGCGCGTCGGCCCCGAGCCTGATCATCTCCTCGACGAACCGGAACCGAGCCTCGAAGACGTTTTCGGTGATCATCGACGTGCCGTCGGCGACGGTCGCGAGTCCGATGGCCATCGGCTGCAGGTCGGTCGGGAACCCTGGATACGGAAGCGTCGCGAAATTGACCGCCCTCGGGCGCTCGTGCTGAACGACGCGGAAGCCGTCGGGCTCGCTGGTGACCTCGGCTCCGGCAGATCTCAACTTGTCCAACACCAACGACAAGTGCTTGGGGTTGACCCCACGGACTCGTACATCCCCACGAGTCATGGCAGCGGCGATTCCCCAGGTCGCAGCGACGATGCGATCGCCGATCACCCGATGGGTCGTCGGCTTCAGCGCGCTCACACCCCGAATGGTCAAGGTCGATGTACCTGCACCGCGGACGTCGGCACCCATCTCGTTGAGCATGTTGCACACGTCGACGATGTCCGGCTCACGCGCGGCGTTGTCGATCACCGTCTCCCCGGTGGCGAGGACTGCGGCCATCAAGATGTTCTCGGTGGCACCAACGGAAGGAAAGGCCAGTCTGATGTTCGCGCCGCGCAGCTCGTCTGCTTCCGCGACGACACACCCGTGTTGAATTTCGCTGCGTGCTCCGAGCAATTGGAGACCGGACTGGTGCATGTCGAGGGGACGCGATCCGATCGCGTCACCACCCGGCAGTGCCACGACAGCTCTCTTGCATCGCGCAACCAACGGTCCAAGCACACACACCGAAGCTCGGAACTGGCGAACTGCCGCGAAGTCGGCGTGATACTTCGGCATGGCCGGAGTGGTGATGTGAACGACCGATCCCTCCAACTCGACCTCACAGCCGAGCCCACGCAACACCTCCGCCATCAGTGGCACGTCCAGGATGTCGGGGCAATTGGTGATCGTGCTCGTGCCCTCTGCCAGCAGCGCTGCCGCCATCAACTTGAGGACGCTGTTCTTTGCACCACCGACCGCCACCTCACCGACGAGGCGATTTCCACCGTTGACCAAAAAGCGTTCACTCACGTCGACAGCGTAGCCAGCGGGACCGACCGACACCCGCGCGGTACCGTAGCGCGCATGGCCGTCCACCTCACCCGCATCTATACGAGAACCGGCGACGACGGGACCACCGGGCTGAGCGATTTCTCCAGAGTGTCCAAGAACGACGAACGTCTGATCGCCTACGCGGACTGCGACGAGACCAACGCAAGCCTGGGTGTGGTTCTCGCACTGGGCAACCCGCCCGAATCGGTGCATTCGGTGATTCGCACCATCCAGAGCGATCTTTTCGACGCGGGGGCCGATCTGTCGACTCCGGTCGTCGAGAACCCGCAGTACCCGCCTCTGCGCATCGATCAGAGCTACGTCGACCGCCTCGAAGGCTGGTGCGACGAGTTCAACGAGGAGCTTCCCGCTCTGACGTCGTTCATTCTGCCAGGTGGAACGCCGCTGGGAGCGTTGCTACACGTGTCACGAACGGTGGCCCGACGCGCGGAGCGGTCGGCATGGGCCGCAGTGCACGCGAGCCCGGAGACAACGAGTGCCTTGCCGGCGAAATACCTCAACCGACTCTCGGATCTACTGTTCATTCTGAGTCGTTACGCCAACCCCGAAGGCGACGTCCAGTGGGTTCCCGGATCGAGCCGCGCGCCGAGCGATCCGACTACCGACGAGAGCTGATCAGGCCGCCGGTCGTCGGCGACGCGAGCGGCCGGAGGGCCGAGACTCGACCAGGACAGGAAAGCGGTCAACGCACTTCGGTCCAGGGCGATCTCGAAATACTTACCGTTGTCGGACAGTTCCAACACCGCGATGTCGGGTGTCATGATGTCGAACTCGGTGTCCCGTGGGGCTCGTCGATCACCCACATGGATGTCCTGCCGACCCAGCCGATGATCGGGGCCGGGGCGAAGACTCGACAGCTTGAAGAAGACGAGGGTGTTGTCGCCGTATCGAATGATGCCGTGGCGCCACCCGGCACCACCGTCCGACGGCAGCACTCGCATGATCGCCGCAGTTCCCCCGCGGCGAAGAACCATCAGACGGTACGCAAAAGCCGCGACGAGCCCTGCGAGCAGCACAACCAGAATGATCAGAACAATCAATCCGTAGTGCATCGCAGGTCTCGTCGCGGCTTCTCGTGAACCTAGGACCGCTCGACAGCGCGGACACGACCCTTGGCCACAGCAATGGCCTCGAGGTCGTCGCCGTTCTCTGCCACTACAGCCCGTGCCGCCTCGACATCGATGTCGTCGGCGAAATCGGCCGATTCTGCCAGCACGGTGACCGTCTTACCGGTCACCGACAGGAATCCACCGTGGACGGCTGCGATGAGCTTCTCGCCGTCCGTGGTCGTGATCGACACCGTGCCGCCCTCGATCAACTGCCCGAGGACAGGCTCGTGGCCCAGCATGATGCCGATCTCACCTTCGGTGGTCTGAGCGCTGACGATGGTCGCGGTACCGGACCACAGCTTTTGCTCCACAGCGACCAGGGAGACCTCCATGCCGCTCTTCTCGGAAGAAGTCACGTCGGTCTACTTTCCGGCCATCTTCTTCGCGGCTGCCTCGACATCGTCGAGACCGCCACAGCTGTTGAAGGCCTGCTCGGGAAGGTGGTCGTACTCACCCTTGGTGACCTTGTCGAATGCCTCGATGGTGTCGGAGAGCGACACGACCGAACCGGCCTCGCCGGTGAACTTCTCGGCAACGATGAAGTTCTGGCCGAGGAACTTCTGGAGGCGGCGTGCGCGGCCGACCAGAACCTTGTCCTCTTCCTGAAGCTCGTCCATGCCGAGGATGGCGATGATGTCCTGCAGCTCCTTGTACTTCTGCAGGATCCGCTTGACCTCGTTGGCGACGCGGAAGTGCTCCGCACCGACGATGCCGGGCTCGAGGATGCGCGACGTGGAGCTCAGCGGGTCCACAGCGGGGTAGATACCCATCTGCGAAATCGGACGCGAAAGCTCGGTCGTCGCATCGAGGTGCGCGAACGTCGTCGCCGGGGCCGGGTCGGTGTAGTCGTCGGCGGGAACGTAGATCGCCTGCAGCGAGGTGATCGAGCGTCCACGGGTCGAGGTGATGCGCTCCTGGAGCTCACCCATCTCGTCCGCCAGCGTGGGCTGGTAACCGACAGCGACGGCATACGACCGAGAAGGGTCGACACCTCCGAACCTGCCTGTGTGAAGCGGAAGATGTTGTCGATGAACAAAAGAACGTCCTGTCCCTGAACATCGCGGAAGTACTCCGCCATGGTCAGTGCCGACAACGCCACGCGCATACGCGTGCCGGGCGGCTCATCCATCTGGCCGAAGACGAGGGCGGTGTCCTGGAGGACGCCCATCTCTTCCATCTCGAGGTGAAGGTCGGTGCCCTCACGGGTACGCTCGCCGACTCCTGCGAACACCGAGGTGCCCGAGAACTCGCGTGCGATACGAGTGATCATTTCCTGGATCAAAACGGTCTTGCCGACACCGGCACCACCGAACAGACCGATCTTTCCGCCCTTGACGTACGGGGTCAGAAGGTCGATGACCTTGATGCCGGTCTCGAGGATCTCGGTCTTGCCCTCGAGCTGATCGAAGGCTGGTGGCTTGCGGTGGATGCCCCACTGCTCGCCGTCGCGGCCGAGTCCGGGGGTGTCCAGGCAGTCACCGAGGGCGTTGAACACGTGGCCCTTGACGACGTCACCGACGGGAACCGAGATCGGCTTGCCCGAGTCGATGACTGCAGTGCCGCGGACGAGTCCGTCGGTGGGCTGCATCGAGATGGTGCGAACCAAGTTGTCGCCGAGGTGCTGTGCGACCTCGAGCGTCAGGGTCTTGGCCACGGTCGGCAGAGTGATCTCTGCGTTGAGGGCGTTGAACAGTGCGGGAATCGAGCCGCGCGGGAACTCGACGTCCACAACGGGGCCGATGACCCGAACGACACGGCCGGACTGAGTGTCCGCTCCGCTCGCGTTCTCTTGGGCTACTGCTGCGGTCATTGCTTAGTCACTTCCTGCGCTGTCGGCCAACGCGTTGGCGCCACCGACGATTTCGCTGATTTCCTGGGTGATCTGGGCCTGCCGAGCCTGGTTGGCCTGACGGCTCAAGGTCTCGACCAATTCGTTCGCGTTGTCCGTAGCTGCCTTCATGGCGGTACGACGCGCCGCGGACTCCGACGCTGCTGCATCGAGCAACGACGCGTAGATCCTGGTGCTGATGTACTTGGGCAGCAGCGCCGAGAGCAGAGTTCCTGCTTCCGGCTCGAACTCGTACTGTGCCTGCACATCTGCGGTCGGCGAGTCGCTCAACGCGTCTGCACCCATCTGGTACTCCTCGTCGGTGTACGAGATTTCGAGCGGTGCCATACGACGAACTTCGGGCTTCTGCGTGAGCATCGACACGAAGCGGGTGTAGACGATGTGCAACTCGTCCACGCCCTCGACGGTGCCTTCACCGTTGGGAGCGTCGACCTCGGTGCCCGAGCCGGCCATGAACAGCTCGACCAGGTGCCTGCTGGCCTTGGCCGCGTCGGCGTACCCGGGCTCCTGCGAGAAGCCCGTCCAGGCACCCTTCACATCCCGCTCGCGGAATGTGTAGTAGCCCAGCCCTTTTGCGCCGAGGACGTAGATGACCGGATCCTTGCCCTCGGAGCGGAGCAGCTGGAACAGCTCCTCCGTCTCCTTGAGCACGTTGGAGTTGTAGCCGCCGCACATACCGCGGTCGCTGGTCACGACCAGAACTGCGGCACGCTTGGGCTCGGGTCGCTCGTTGAGCAATGGGTGATCGAGCGAGCTCGATGCACTCGCCAACGCGGAGAGCACCTTGGTGATCTCTTCCGCATACGGCTTCGACGCGGCAACGCGGGCCTGGGCCTTGGTGATTCGCGATGTCGCGATCAACTCTTGTGCCTTGGTGATCTTCTTGGTCGAGTTGACCGACTTGATGCGGGAGCGAAGCTCGAGAATGCTTGCCATCTAGCTGTTCACGCTCCCTTCTGTGCTCGTCTTGTCACCTGTCATCGCCGGCCTACTTGCTGACTGTCTTGCGAGTGACGTTGACCTGCTCCTGGCTGACCTCATCGGCGTTCAGAGTGTCGGCCTCGGCCTCGTTGACGACGCGGTTGCCGTCCGAGTCGACGAATCCGGCCTTGAACTTCTCGGTCGCCTCGGTCAGCGCCTTCTGGTTGTCCTCGTCGAGAGCCTTGCCACCGGAAATGCTGTCGTAGACGCCGCTGGCGTTGCGGTGCAGATCCTCCAGCAGTTCAGTCTCGAAGCGACGCACGTCGCCGACGGGCACCGAGTCGTACGTGCCCTGGCCTGCGAGCCAAATCGAGACGATCTGGTCTTCGACGGCAACCGGGGCATACTGATCCTGCTTGAGCAGCTCGACCAGACGTGCGCCGCGCTCGAGCTGCGCCTTGGAGGCCGCGTCGAGGTCGGATGCGAACGCCGAGAAGGCTTCCAGCTCGCGGAACTGAGCGAGCTCGAGGCGAAGAGATCCGGAGACCTTCTTCATGCCCTTGGTCTGTGCCGCGCCGCCGACTCGGGACACCGAGATGCCGACGTTGATCGCGGGACGGACGCCCTTGTTGAACAGGTCCGACTCCAGGAAGACCTGGCCGTCGGTGATCGAGATGACGTTGGTCGGGATGTACGCCGAGACGTCGTTGGCCTTGGTCTCGATGATCGGCAGAGCCGTCAACGATCCGCCACCGAGTTCGTCGGACAGCTTCGCCGAACGCTCCAGCAGACGGGAGTGCAAGTAGAAGACGTCACCGGGGTATGCCTCGCGGCCCGGCGGACGACGCAGCAGCAGCGAGATGGCGCGGTACGCCTCGGCCTGCTTGGTCAGGTCGTCGAACACGATGAGGACGTGCTTGCCCTGGTACATCCAGTGCTGGCCGATGGCCGAGCCGGTGTACGGGGCGAGCCACTTGAAGCCGGCCGAATCGGACGCGGGAGCCGCGACGATGGTCGTGTATTCGAGTGCGCCCTGCTCCTCGAGTGCAGCCTTGACGCCTGCGATCGTGGAGCCCTTCTGGCCGATGGCGACGTAGATGCAGCGAACCTGCTTCTTCTCGTCGCCGCTTTCCCAGTTGGCCTTCTGGTTCAGGATCGCGTCGATGCAGACCGCGGTCTTGCCGGTCTTGCGGTCGCCGATGATGAGCTGACGCTGGCCGCGGCCGATCGGGGTCATGGCGTCGATCGCCTTGATACCGGTCTGCAGCGGCTCCTCGACGGGCTGACGCTCGAGCACCGAGGCAGCCTGCAGTTCGAGGGCGCGGGTCTCGGAGGAC
This sequence comes from Rhodococcus sp. BS-15, assembly GCF_000813105.1. NCBI lineage: Bacteria > Bacillati > Actinomycetota > Actinomycetes > Mycobacteriales > Nocardiaceae > Rhodococcus > Rhodococcus sp. BS-15. Next base: position 9,035 of record NZ_BAOX01000065.1, read on the forward strand.
TCGATGTCGCCGAGACCGTCGATGGGCTTGCCCAGGGGGTCGACGACGCGGCCGAGGTAGCCGTCGCCCACGGGGACCGACAGCACGTCTCCGGTGCGCTTGACTTCCTGGCCTTCTTCGATGTGCTCGTAGTCACCGAGGATGACGGCACCGATTTCGGTGGCATCCAGGTTCAGCGCGACACCGAGGACTCCGCCGGGGAATTCCAGGAGTTCGTTGGACATCGCCGACGGCAATCCGGACACGTGAGCGATTCCGTCGCTCGTGTCCGTAACCGTGCCGACCTCCTCGCGGGAAGACTCCGGTGAGTAGCTCGCGGTGAAGTTATCGATCGCGCTACGGATCTCGTCGGAGGAGATCGTCAGCTCCGCCATAGTGTTTCCTGCTCTTCCTTCAAATGATCGCGGGGTGAAATGTCTCGAAAGTCGAGACGCTTCTTCTCGTTACTGTGTCCGTGTCGGACTATTTGAGCGTCTTTCGCAATGCAGCGAGGCGGCCTGCCCCGCTACCGTCGATGACCTCGTCGCCGATACGAACGACAAGTCCGCTGAGCAGTTCGGTATCGACCTCGACATGCACCGTGACCTGCTTGCCGTACGTGCGGGTCAAGGTTGCCGTCAGCTTCTCGAGCTGACTGTCGCTCAGTGGGGCTGCGCTGCGGACGTGTGCAACCGCGCGGTCGCGCTGTTCGGCGGCCAGATCGGCCAGTCCGTTCAGTACGTCCGCGGGAGCCGTCTTTCGCGGACGCGTCACAGCCTGAACTGCGAGCGCCTCCGTGACCGCGGTGACCTTGCCGTAGAGCAGGCGACCGAGCAGTTCACGCTTGGCCTGCGAAGGCTTCGAGCGATCCGACAGGGCCTGCTCGAGCTGCGGGTTGGCTGCCACGATCCGCCCGAGCCGGAACAGTTCGTCCTCGACCGTGTCCAACTGATCCTGATCGGCCGCGGCGCGAAGCAGAGCTTCACGTCCCAGCTCGACCAGCGAGTTCAGCAGGTCACGAGCGGTGGACCAGCTTTCGCCGGCAGCGGCCTTGACGATCGTCGCCGTTGCACTCGACACCTGGCCGGAGAAGACCTCTCCGGCCAGATCGCTTCGCCGAACGCCCTCCACCGACGAATCGGCGAGAGCGGTACGCAACGTGCGCTGCGCGTCGAGAGTGTCGACGACGGCGAACAACTCGGCACCGGTCTGAGCAGCGAAGGCTGTTGCCTCGCCTGCCGACGCGGACCCCAGAGCTTCGTGGGCAACCGACCGCGTGCGGGCGAGTGCCTCACGAGAAGTTGCGTACATGGTTCGACTCACTTTCCGGATGCGGAGTCCGCGGTGACGGAATCCAACTCGTTGAGGAAGCGATCGATCGAACTGGAACGCTTCGCGTCGTCGGACAACTGCTCTCCGATGACCTTCTCAGCGAGTTCGACGGCCGTACGTCCCAGATCTCCCCGAAGCTCGGTGACGATCTGCTGACGCTGAGCAACGAGCTGATTGTGACCTGCGGCCACGATCCGGTCGCTTTCTTCCTGCGCCTTTTCCTTCATCTCGGCGAGAATCGCCTGCCCCTGAGTGCGCGCTTCCTCACGGATCTGCGCGGCCTCGGAACGGGCGTCGGCCAGCTGAGCGTGGTACTGCTCGAGTGCAGCCTTGGCTTCTGCCTGTGCCTCTTCGGCCTTCTTGATTCCGCCTTCGATGAGCTCGGAACGCTCAGCGAGAACCTTGGTGAAGCGCGGCACCACGTACTTCCAGAAGAGGAAGCCGATTGCCGCGACACAGACGAGCGACCAAACGATGTCGTAGGTTGCGGGCAGAAGAGGGTTGTATTCCTCCCCCTCCGCCGCCAGCAACGTAATCGCGTTTGTCATCGCGCTCTCAGAGAATGAAGCCGGCGACGAGGCCGATCAGGGCGAGGGACTCGGTGAATGCGATGCCGAGGAACATGGTGGTACGGAGCTGACCGGCCAACTCGGGCTGACGAGCGGTTGCTTCCATGTTCTTGGCAACGACGAGGCCGAGGCCGATGCCGCCGCCGATTGCTGCGAGGCCGTAGCCGATGGCTCCGTAGCCGGTCGCGTTGATTTCCTGCGCCTGGGCCAGAACTTCAAGGCTCATTGGGTTTTCCGTTCCCTTTCTTCGGTCCACATCCGGGTGTCGGAGGTGGCGGTGTAGCTGGTTCGGTCAGTTGGTCGGTCAGTGCGAGTCTGCGTGCAGCGACAGATCGATGTAGATCGCCGTGAGCAGCGCGAAAATGTAGGCCTGGAGGAAGATCACCAGCATCTCGAACAACGTGAACAGGAAGCCCATGATGAGCGAGGGTGCAGCGAAGATCTTCAGCCCGGCCGACGCCTCGAAGAGGAAGAACTGGGTCGCGCTGAAGAACAGCACGAGCATGATGTGGCCGGCCAGCATGTTGGCGAGCAGACGCACCGTCAACGTGAACGGGCGAAGTACGAAGTTCGAGACGAACTCGAGCGGAATCAGCAGCACGTGCATCGCCGGCGGAATGCCCGGGATGACGATGGTGCCCTTGACGAACTTCCCGACGCCGAACTTCTTGACGCCTGCGTAGATGAACGCGACGTACGCGACCGCAGCGAGCACGATCGGTAGGCCGATGCGCGCATTCGACGAGATGTTCAGAAACGGAATGACAGCGCTCGCGTTCACCGCGAACACGGTGAAGAAGATGGTCATGATGACGGGCAGGAACCGACGACCCTGTTCTTTACCGAGTACATCTTCTGCGACGTGGATCCGAACGAAATCGAGAGCGATCTCTCCGACGTTCTGAAGACCACGCGGAACGATCTTCGGGCTGCGGAGGGCAACCACCATGAAGATGATCAGAATCGCCGACATCAGGATGCGGATGAGCATCAGCCTGTCGAGCTCGAACGGGGTCCCCTCGAACAGCACCGCGGGAGGAAAGAAATCGGATAGTGACGGCGGACTGTATTCCGCAGCCAGGGTGGTGACGCTCAGCGGTCTCTCCCGTGTTCGGGCCGCAGCCGGGTAGCGACTGCGGTTCGATCGGACAATGACGATCTATCAAGTCGACGAAAATCGGCTCGCAATCGTCAGAGGCTGAGGCCCGGTCTTCATCGGCCAAGCGTCTGTCGGGTGTCGGCGACTCACGTCGACTCGGCAACTCTCAGGGCGGAACCTTACGTTGCCGAAGTCGATGACTCCGGGCCTACTGTAAGGAAGCTCACGCTGACTGCTACCTGCGGGGGTCGAGTCCAGGGAAAAAGTCTCTTTCGTCCCAGTCTTGCCCACCGCTTGATGCAAACTTTATCAACAGAACTACGACGTTGTGTAGGCGGGCCTCAGCTTAACCGATTACGACAGGCTGTCGTACTACCGATCGTCGGTCTTGTCCTCGGCGGGGACGCTGTCCACATAAGCGACCTTGGTCTTGACGACCCCGAAGACCTCCGCACCGAGCACGACAACGAGTGCTCCCAGAATCGTCAGCCCCAACGAGTAGCGGTTGTAGAAGTCCGCGTCCTTGAGTGCGACCAGCACGATCAGCGCGATCACCATCTTCACCAACCAACCGCCCAATAACAGGGCTCCGACCGCCGAGGCCGGAAAACGCGTGGTGAGAGCAACAGACAACGCCGTCGTGATGACGAAGCCTCCGCCGATGGCCACACCGATGATCGATCCCCACAGGCCGGGCGTTCCGGCCGCGGCCACGGATATACCTACGCTCACCACGGTCAGCACCACCAGTCCGATGAGTCCGTATCGGACTGCGGCGCGAAGCGGCGCGAATTGATCGGGCATGGACTGCGGAGTGAAGGTCACAGTTGTCGAGGGTACCCAGCTCGCGACCGCGAACGACCGACGGGATCAGCCGCCGCGTCGGGCGCTTCGCGCTTCCGACCCCTGCGATCGTTCCACCCTCAGTGTGGGCACAGCCGTGACGACCAGCGCGAACACCAGACCGGCTGCGACCAAGAGCACCACTATTCGGCGGTCCAACAGGGACGACCCCACCGCCCCGAAGGCGAGGACGCCGACCCACAGGTAGATCACCAGCACGACCCGGCGGTGCGAGTGACCGATCTGCAGCAGCCGATGGTGCAGGTGCATCTTGTCGGGGCTGAAAGGACTACGCCCGGCCCGCGTACGGCGGATGACAGCCAGCAGCAGGTCGAGGATCGGGATGAGCATCACGGCCCCGACCAGCAGAAGCGGCGACAGCAGACCCAGCAGATCGCGTGGACCGTACGCCGTCAACGGGATCCGCCCCGAGGCACTGGTCGAGATCGTGGCCAACGTCAGACCGATGAGCATCGATCCCGAATCTCCCATGAAGATGCGCGCGGGTTGGAAGTTGTGCGGCAGAAACCCCAGGCACGCGCCCGCCAGCGCAGCCGCGATCAGCGCCGGCGGGTAGACGCCGACATCACCGCCCTGCTCCTGAAGCAACCCCACGGAGAAGATGCAGATCGCCACCGAGGAAATGAGCCCGAGACCGGCCGCCAGCCCGTCGAGACCGTCGACGAAATTCATCGCATTGACGATCACGACGGTGATCAGAACGGTCACCAGTCCGGCTTGCAGTTGGTCGAGCACCAGGGTGCTACCCGGCTGACCGGGCTCGCCTCCCCACGGCTGATACAGAACGACCCAGCTCACCCCCATGATGACGAGGACTCCGGCCGCCGTCACCTGGCCGACGAACTTGGTCAGGGCGTCCAGACCCCATCGGTCGTCGACGACGCCGACCAGCACGATCACGAAGCCGGCAACCAATGCGGCGGGAATGTCGCGGTTGTAGGCGACGTCGAATCCACGAGCCAGCGCAGGCAGCTGCGACGCGAAGAGCAGCGCAGCCAGCATGCCCACGTAAATTCCCACTCCCCCGAGCCTCGGGGTGGCCTGCACGTGGACGTCACGATCACGAGGAACAGCGACGGCACCGAACTTGATGGCCGCCACACGGACTCCGCCGGTGGCGAAGAACGTGACGACGGCGGCAGTGAGAAAGACCAGCAGTAGCTCGCGGATCGGAACGCCTGCACCCAGATTCGACTGAGCCAACATCTCGACGCTCATGCGGCGCGGACAGGCATGTCAGGACGCTCCCGGGACCAGGCTTTCGGCGGTGACACCGAGAACCTCGGCAATCTTCTCGGTGGGAATGGCACCGACCCGCAGAATTCGTGCTCGATCGCTCGTCAGATCGATGATGGTCGACGCCACCGCGTGATCGGCCGGTCCGCCGTCCAGGTAGACCGCGGCCGAGCCGCCGAGTTGATCTCGCGCCTCCGTCACGGTGGTGGCGGGTGGACTGCCGGAGATGTTGGCACTGGACACTGCGAGCGGGCCGACCTCACGCAACAGCTCGAGTGCAACCGGGTGCAGCGGCATCCGCAACATGACGGTGCCCTGGGCGTCACCCAGATCCCAGGCCAAGGATGGAGCCTGCTGCACGACGACGCTCAGCGCGCCGGGCCAGAAGGCACGAATCAGGTCTCTGGTGCGTGGCCGGACACTCTGGACCAGGCCGTCGATGGTGTTCCACGAACCGACGAGCACGGGAACCGGCATATCGCGTCCCCTGCCCTTGGCCCGCAGCAGATCCGTGACAGCGCTGCCGTCGAATGCATCGGCGGCGATCCCGTACAGGGTGTCGGTAGGCATGACGACGAGTCGGCCGGACTTCAGGGCACCGCGGGCAGCGGTCAATCCGGCAGCGCGCGCGTCGGCTTCACGGCAGTCGTAGACGGTACTCACGGCACCTATCCTTCCACCTTCGATAACGAAGTGATGTCAGGTGTCGCCCGCCTGCCGTTCCCGTAGTCAGGCCGGGGCCGAGTGTGCCCGTGCGGCGACGACGAACCGTGGTTTACCCGCCAGATCCGGATGCGCGGTGACCTCGGTGAACACTCGTCGCCTGGACAGCAGAGCCGAAACCTCGCTGCCATTGGAGTCGTCGTGTTCGATCGCGGCGCCGCCGCCGATCCGAAGCCAGCGGGCGATGTTGCCGATCATCGGTTCGATGACCGACAGTCCGTCCGCACCGCCGAACAGCGCCATGTGCGGGTCGTGATCGATCACCTCGGGGTCCAGGTCTGCCCCCTCCGGGATGTAGGGCGGGTTGGCGACGATCATGTCGACTGCCCCGTCGAGTTCGGTCAACAGATCTCGGGCCGTGACGTCGCGTGGTGCAGTGTGATCGGGGTGTCGCCGTGGCCGCTACGCAGATCGGCATTGCGCCGAGCCCACGCCAATGCAGACGGGTCGAGTTCGACGGCATGGACGACGGCGTCGGGCCGAGCGTTGGCGATCGCCAGTGCCAATGCGCCCGAGCCCGTACACAGATCGAGAATCACCGGCGGATGGTGGTCGACGTTTTCGAGGAACGCCAGAGCCCAGGCCAACAACAATTCGGTTTCCGGCCGAGGCACGAACACGCCCGGTCCTACTTCGACGTCGATGTTGCCCAGCGAGGTCGTTCCCGTGATGTATTGCAGCGGAATGCGTTTCGCGCGCTGCTCGACGGTGCGGAAGTACGCCTCGATGAGCTCGGGTTCTACGAGGGGAACCAGACCGAGACGGCCGCGCTCCACGCCGACGAGATGTGCGGCAAGCAGCTCCGCATCGACCCGAGGACTCGGCACACCGGCAGCATCGAGCATCGACGTTGCTTCGAGGATGGCCAGACGTAGCGGCTTGCGACTCACCAGTACAGACTGCCACGAGGCACCGACAACCCGGTCACACGCGCCCCAGCAACTCCGACTTCTTGGCGTAGAACTCGTCGTCGGTGAGGAAGCCCTTCGCGTGCAGACCTGCGAGTGCCTCGATCGCAGCCGTGATGTCGGAGATGTCCACGCCCGACGGGTTGCCTGAGGCGACTGATTCGAGGACTGCTGCGACGAAGAAGGTTGCGTGTAGCTCTGCGGAGCGGATTGCGGCGTCGACTGGTTCTGCGAGTTCGTTCCGCTCGACTGCTGGTCGACGCGAGGCAGGCTACCTGCGGTGAACGTGCCGTACTGGCTGGTGAACTCGAGCGAGCCCGGTCCGCCGCCCTGCTGTTGCTGGACTCCGCCGATGGAGTGATCGAGAGTGTCGTACACGGCCAATTCTCCGCCGGCCGACACGGCGAGGCGTCGAGATCCCGGGAACACCGCGTACTGCGAACCGTTCTGACCACCGCTCGAGCTCGGCGCACCGAGGTCCGACGGCCACCACGAGCCACCGCCGAACGAGTTGCCACCGAACGAGCTGCTGCCGGTCTCCCTGGGCGGGTACAACTGATGCTGCGACAGCACTGCAGACAGGTCGCGGCAGAGGCCGTCGACCCGACTCTTGAGGCCGTGATCGAACATGTTTCCCACCATGGTCATCCCGCCACGCATCCACTGTCCGCTGCCGCCGAGCTCGGGGATGTTGAACTGCGCCATGCTGCCGCGCCCGTTGTTGACGGCGTCGAGCATGGTGCGGACCGCATCGGTCGAGACGCCGTAGCGCGACGACAGCTCGGATACGGCATTCTCGCCTGCGGGGGTCAAGGCCTGGTTCATTGCTGGTGTGCCTCTCGGGCTCTCGTACTGGGATCGAACCTGGCCGCCAGGGTATCGCACCGATCGGTGGACCGGCCCGACGAAATCTGTAAAGCTTTGTGCCGCAGTTACTCTGCTTGCATCCGAGCGTCGCGATCCGCCTTGGCGAGCGCGTCCAGCAGTGCATCCATCTCGCCGTCCAGAACAGCATCGAGATTGTGCGCCTTGAAGCCGATCCGGTGGTCGGTGATGCGGTTCTCGGGGTAGTTGTAGGTCCTGATCCGCTCCGAGCGGTCGACGGTACGCACCTGACTGGCTCGGCCCGCTGCGGCCTCTTCGTTGGCTGCTTCTTCTGCGGCTGCCTGCAGGCGCGCTGCGAGCACCTGCATCGCCCGCGCCTTGTTCTGCAGCTGGGAGCGCTCGTTCTGACAGGTCACCACGATACCGGTGGGCAGGTGCGTGATCCGGACGGCGGAGTCGGTGGTGTTGACACCCTGACCGCCTTTGCCGGACGAGCGATAGACGTCGATGCGCAGGTCGGTTTCGTCGATCTGAACTTCTTCGACCTCGTCGGGTTCGGGATACACCAGGATTCCGGCGGCGGAGGTGTGCACACGTCCCTGCGATTCGGTGACCGGCACGCGCTGCACGCGGTGGACGCCGCCCTCGAACTTCAGGCGTGCCCACACGCCGTCGAGCGGATCCTTGGTCTTGATCGACAGAGTTGCATCCTTGTATCCACCCAGGTCGGAGACATTCGCGTCGAGAACTTCGACACGCCACCCACGACGTTCCGCGTAGCGCACATACATCCGCGCGAGATCGGCTGCGAAGAGCGCCGATTCCTCGCCGCCCTCACCCGACTTGACCTCCATCACGATGTCGTCGCCGTCGTGCGGGTCACGTGGTGCCAGCAGATCGGTCAGGGTCTGCTCGAGCTGCAACACCGTCGCCTCGAGGTCCGGAATCTCGGCCGCGAACGACGAATCGTCGGCCGCCAGCTCACGCGCGGCTTCGAGGTCGTCCTGAGCAGAGGTCAACTTGGTGTGCGCGGACATGATCGGGGCCAGCTCGGCGAACCTCTTGCCTGCTCTGCGGGCCGCGGAGGGATCGTTGTGCAGAGCCGGGTCGGCGAGTTGCTGTTCGAGGCCGGAGTGTTCGGCGAGGATGTCGTCGATCGCCGAAGGCTTGACTGTTCTCGCCATGTTGATGACTCACTCTCGAACGCCGGTGCAGCTGGGTGGGGACACAAAAAAGCCGACGCCCGCCCTGTGATTCACAGGACGGCGTCGGCGAAACAGCTAGCTGTCTGCGTCGGCCTTCTTGCCGGCGCGCTTGCCGTAGCGAGCCTCGAAGCGTGCGACGCGACCGCCGGTGTCGAGAATCTTCTGCTTGCCGGTGTAGAAGGGGTGGCACTGCGAGCAGACCTCGACGCTGATGCGCTCTTTGTCGGTGGTGCTTCGGGTCTCGAAAGTATTTCCGCAACCACAGACGACTGTCGTCATTGTGTAGTCGGGGTGAATTCCTGCCTTCATGGTGTCCTTACCGTTCTTTCGTAGTGGTCGCCGGGTCGCCTTCGCCGATCGAAGACGTGAACCGGAACCGGACTCGGCCGTTGATTATGCCAGAGCGTGCATCTGACCTGCTAATCGCCGGTACTTCTGTGCCGACAGATGCTTACAACGCGCGCACCTGCCGGCTTGTTCCCCGGAGGAAAAATCCCGGGAAAACCGTTCAGTCGTTCGCGCCGCCGGGCGCTGTCTTCGAGACTTCCATCAGGAACTCGAGGTTGTTCTTGCTCTTCTTCAGGCGGTCGACCAGCAGGTCGATGGCTTGATGGGAGTCGAGTCCGGACAACACGCGCCGCAACTTGTGCACCACTGCCGCCTCGTCGGGAGCAAGAAGCAATTCGTCGTGCCGGGTGCTGGACGGGTTGATGTCGACTGCCGGGAACACGCGCCGCTCGGCGATCTTGCGATCGAGCTTGAGCTCGGCGTTACCGGTGCCCTTGAACTCCTCGAAGATCACGGTGTCGCCGGTGGACCCGGTTTCGACCATGGCCGTGGCGATGATCGTCAACGATCCACCGTGCTCGATGTTTCGAGCCGCACCGAGGAATCGCTTCGGCGGGTACAGCGCGGTGGAGTCGACACCACCGGACAGGATTCGGCCGGATGCGGGCGAGCTGTTGTTGTACGCACGTCCCAGACGGGTGATCGAGTCGAGCAGGACCACGACGTCCTGGCCGGCTTCGACGAGGCGCTTCGCGCGTTCGATCGCCAACTCGGCAACTGCAGTGTGATCGCCTGGCGGCCGGTCGAACGTCGACGCGATGACCTCACCCTTGACGCTGCGCTGCATGTCCGTCACTTCTTCGGGACGCTCGTCCACAAGAATGACCATGAGGTAGCACTCGGGATTGTTGATGGCGATCGCGTTCGCGATCGCCTGCAGAACACTGGTCTTACCTGCCTTGGGCGGGCTGACGATCAACGCGCGCTGACCCTTACCGATCGGCATCACCAGGTCGATGATGCGCGTGGTGAGGATGTTCTGCTGGGTCTCGAGACGCAGTCGCTGGTTGGGGTACAGCGGGGTGAGCTTGCCGAATTCCGGACGCTTACGCGCCGCCTCGACCTCTCCCCCGTTGACCGTGTCCAGTCGCACCAGCGGGTTGAACTTCTGCCGCTGACTGGACTGCTCGCCTTCGCGTGCCACTCGAACTGCGCCGGTCACGGCGTCACCGCGACGAAGACCGTTCTTGCGAACCAGATTCATCGACACGTAGACGTCGTTGGGTCCGGCCAGGTAGCCCGAGGTGCGGACGAACGCGTAGTTGTCGAGAACGTCCAGGATGCCCGCTACGGGCTGGAGGACGTCGTCCTCGCGGATCTCGGTGTCGCGCTCGCGTCCACCGCCACCCTCGTTTCCTTCGCCACGGTCGCGGCCGCGACGACGCTCACGGAACCGACGTCCCCGACGACCGCGACCTTCGCCCTCGTCGTCCTGATTGTTGTCGCGGTTGTCACGCGGACCGTTGTTGCGATCCTCGTTGCGGTTGTCGTTGCGACCGTCGCCCTGATTGCGATTGCGACCGCCCTGATTGCGACCGCCGCCGTCGCGGTTCGAGTTGTCCCGGTCACCCTGATTGCGGTTTCCGTTGTCACGGTTGCCGCTCTCGCGGTTGGAGCCGTCCCGGTCGCCTTGATTGCGGCTTCCGGAGTCACGGTTCGCGTTGTCGCGGTTGCCGTCGGCGTCACGCGGTTCGCGCTCCGACCCGTCCTGGCGGCTACGTTCGCCGCGGCCAC
>NZ_BAOX01000064.1:0-19891 GCF_000813105.1 Rhodococcus sp. BS-15
GGGACTGGTGCACGGTTAGGTGACATCTGATCTGGCTTGCCCCGGGAGGGCGGCCTGGAAGGATGACTACTGTGCCTAAGCCTTATCCGAAAGAGTTCCGTGATGATGTGGTCCGGGTTGCCCGGGATCGTGAGAGCGGTGTGACGCTCGCGCAGATCGCGAAGGACTTCGGGATCCATGAGATGACGTTGCAGAAGTGGATGCGACGCGCCGACATCGATGACGGCAACAAGCCTGGGATGACGTCGGGGCAGTCGGCGGAGTTGCGGGAGGCCAACAAGCGAATCCGGTTGTTGGAGCAGGAGAATGAGGTCCTGCGCCGGGCCGCGGCGTATCTGTCGCAGGCGAACCTGCCGGGAAAAGGTTCTACCCGCTCGTGAAGGAGCTCGCCGCCGACGGAATCCCCGTCGCGGTGACGTGCCGGGTACTCAAGCTCGCCAGACAGCCCTACTACCGGTGGCTCAAGGAGGCGGTCACCACCGCCGATCGGGTCGCGGCCGCGCGGGCGAACGCCCTGTTCGATGCGCACTGCGAGGACCCGGAGTTCGGGTACCGGTTCCTCGCCGACGAAGCCGAACACGCTGGTCAGGCGATGAGCGCGAGGACGGCGTGGCGGATCTGCTGCGCCAACGGCTGGTGGTCGAGCTTCGGTAAGAAACGTGGGAAGAACGGTAAGAAGCCGGGGCCGCCGGTGCACGATGACCTGGTTGAACGCGACTTCACCGCCGACTCCCCGAACCAATTGTGGTTGACCGATATCACCGAGCACTGGACCGACGAAGGCAAGCTCTACCTCTGCGCGATCAAGGATGCCTGCTCGGGGCGGATCGTCGGCTACAGCATCGATGACCGCATGCAATCCCGTCTCGCCGTTGCTGCGCTCAACCATGCGGTCGCCCGCCGAGACGGCGATGTTGCTGGTTGTATTGTCCACTCGGACAGGGGTTCTCAGTTCCGGTCGCGGAAGTTCGTGTCCGCACTCAATCGGCACGGCCTGGTCGGATCGATGGGCCGCGTCGGCGCCGCCGGCGACAATGCAGCGATGGAATCGTTCTTCGCGCTGCTGCAACGCAACGTCCTCGACCGGCAGCGGTGGGCCACCCGCGAGCAGCTGCGGATCGCGATCGTCACCTGGATCGAACGGACCTACCACCGCCGACGCCGTCAGGTCCGCCTCGGCCGGTTGACGCCCGTCGAATACGAGACGATCATCAACACAGCCGCCTCAGCGGCATGACACCGACACTGTCACCCGATCGTGCAGCAGTCCCTGGCTCATTGCGTTGTCTGGTTAAGGTTCGACAACGCATGCTTGCCGGAGCAGGAGTTGGCATATGGGCAGGTCACCTTCTATTGGGGGACATGGCTTGCCGCGCACGTGGGGGCGTCGCCGTGGTGGGAACACAACGCGAATTTCTCTGTGGTTCCCGTCGAAATGATCAAACCGATGGAGTACCGGTTCGGTTTCGACCGTGAAGAGGTGCCAGACGTCGAGGACAGCACGACGGTAACGTATGCCCGAGTCGACCTCGGACTGTTCGCGACAGACAGAGCAGAAGAAGCCGCTCGAAATCTGGTGCGTGACATCATCGAAGCCAACCATCCGATCGACGACGGTTGGAAGATGTTCCACAGCTCCATCCTTGTCAAGAACGGGAACCGCTACCAGGGGTGGGGGCATGACTACTCCCGCAGCCACTATATGAAAGCGAACGACGACATGGGGACATCCTTGATGTTGATGTCGATGTCGTCGCTCTCGCACACCATCGCTCCGGACTCTTCGCCCATGCTCAGAAGTGCGCTGTCGATGCGAGCGGACCTAAACCGGGCCCGGAAGGACGACCCTGTGGTCAGAGTGATGGCCTCGGTGCGAGCGATCGAGCACGCCAATGCTTGGAGCAACGGCGGGCAAGATCAATGGTTCGACTTCGCCAGTACATTCCTCGCCCATCGATACGCACGGATCCATGCAGTAGATGCCCTCGGTCACGTAGTCCAGCAGGCACTGCACGACGTGCCCGACCCCAGACCAGGCCATGGTCATTCCGCGGAACGTCAACTGCGGCGGATTCGCGAGGAGTTGACTAGGCACGTGTGGCCGGCGAGGGAAGAGACTAACCGTCAAAAGGCGATCAACTATTTGCCGCAGTTGGCTGATTTGTTCGTCGATCACCCGTTGGGGAGGATGCTTCGCGAGATGAACATCGCCTTCTCTTCAGGAACAGCAGCGGAGAAATTTCTGCAAGACGTTGTCACGGATTTCGCGATTCTCTTGAGCCGTCTCCGTCGACAACGCAATTGCGCAATTCATGGCGGGCCGTCGTCCTTCGGTGCCTCGGAGTCGGTGGCCAGATTTGCATTCGATCTTGGCCACCAAGCTGTCAATGCAATTATTGACGCCGTTTTGGAGAATCGACCGGTTTCGGATCATTTCGTTGACATGCGGGATGACGCCCGGCTTCGTTTCGATGATGTCGGAATACGTGGTGACCTTGCGAGGCTCTTCGTGCCATCGCCTGGACCGCCGGTACCGCCCAACCGGTGTTAATGAAGCGTGGATTTAATTGCCATAGAGGCAGAGTATAAGCTCCAATCGGCCTTTGCAGGGTTTTCCACTCTTGGCTGCCGGCCGTGATCAAGGCGCAGCGTGCAGTCCGCTTAACGGCATCGACCAAAGATCCCGCGAAAACCAACCGTGAATGGGGACCGATCCACAATGACCCAGGCGTCGACAACCAACGATCAAGATAGGCCGACCTTAGCCAACTTTGCCTGGCTGCTCGGATTGCTCCCTGTCGTCTACGCGGGTTCCAGAATCCTTGTTGTTTCTCGGGGAAACACTGAGACAATGCGAGCACTCGTCCAGGACCTCGACGTGACAGCCCTTGTTCTGGCAACGCTCCTCCCCGTTTGGTCAACAGTAGCTCTTTGGTGGTTCATTTCCTGGGCAGCCAATGTCAGCAACAGAAACAAAAAGAAACTAGATATCCGTCCAGGCGCGACATCGGGATATTTATTTCTCCCGGCAATCGTCGTCTTAGTTCTGACGCTGGCAACAATGCCAGCCGCGTATCTTATCGGTAATTTCGCATTTCTTTTGGTATTAGTGGTCTGTGGTTCTATTGCGAGGCTGACTGGGAATCAGCGGGTGAAGGCCGCTGCTGCGGCATCTGTAGCGCTTTCTTTGATAGTCGCTCTGACAGGCGTTGTGGTCCTGTTGGTGCTGGGGTTCGGGCAGACTAATTGGCTTCCGAGAGAAAATGTGACAGTGGCGGGAAATCCTCCGACACCTGGGTACGTTGTGTCGTCGGACGTTAGGTGGACACGAATTCTTGATGAGGACGGCACGATCGAGGTGGTGCCGTCAGCGGACGTGACGGCGCGTCAGTCGATCGACGAGCAGGTCACTTGGTCCGACCGTCCGTTACTCGACACGGACACCAACCCCTCGCTCGTCGTCATTACAGTGGTGTTCGCGGGCCTTGTCATTCTCCTGGCCATGGCGTCTGTCGCCGTAATCAGAGAGGTTCAAGCGCAGAGGCGTCCGCGCTCTGGCTAGGTTTGCTGCAAGCTGAGCCGTAACGTCCATCGTCATGGAGGCGAACGAATGCTCAGGACCATGCTGCGGCTGTGACGCTGCCTGCGCCCTTGTGCTCGTCCAGGAATCGCGAAGCGCCAGGCAGTAGAATAGGAACGGACTCAAGGAGGTGTCGGATGTCGATACGACGACCGTCGGGTGATCGTGCGCGGGCGATCGATGCCGCCCGCACCAACAGCGCTCTCGAGGGTGCCCGCAGTACCGACGCGACCCGTGCGGACCAGGATGCCTATGTTCGCGGCGAGATCGACATAGCCGAGCTCGGGCATCGGGTGCGCAGCCGGTACAACCTTTCCTGATCAGGATGGCCTCGCGGTGGATGACGCACCCCCATGGGATACCGGCGATTACGACCTTAATTGGGCCGGGTATTTCATTCCGGGCTCTTCTGTGCTGCGTAACCGCGTGGGAGCGACAACGAGGGAAGCATTGGCCGCTGCCGAGAACGATCTCGTTGAAGTGCGGGTAGCCGAACTGCGGAACAACCCCATCGCCGTGATGCGAACGTACGACCTTGATCACTGGAAGGCGTTGCATAAGTATCTGTTTCAAGATGTGTACCTGTGGGCCGGTGAACTGCGGACGGTAGGTATCGAGAAAGAAAATGAGTCCTTCATGACGCCGGGCGACATTGGGCGGCCGGTTGCCTACATCGCTGAGCAGATCGCCGAGACGAAGCAGCTTCGTTCGATCTCGAACGCAGACCTACCCGGCCGTCTCGCGGAGATGTACGACTTCGTGAATTTTGCCCATCCTTCCGGGAGGGAAACGGCCGCACGCAAAGAGAGTTCTTCGATCAGTTGTTGTCCGAGTCGGGGCGTGGTACGGCGTGGGATGCGATCGAGCTGACTGAACTGCACCGCGCATGCCATCTTGCGCGGGCCGAGCAGAACATTCAACCGCTCCGAACGATGTTCGCGAAGATCGTCGACGACGATCCGGCCTACCGTTTCGGCCGTGATATTTCGTGAACGGCGGTCATCTGTATTGGTCTAGCTACGGATCGCAGTCCACGGCAGTGGGCACTGCATGGGCAAGTTTTGTTCGCTGTGACGTATCTGGGAGCGGATCGTCGTCCCGATTTTGGGGGTGCCAAGAACGTCGAGGGAGCTCATCACTTTGAAACGTGGTGGAGTCGAATGTCCACGGCGGTCCGTTTAGACGTTGCAGGATCTGACGGGACGCCGGTGGACTGGGAATGGGTCACCGGAGGTCATCTCTTACTCATCACTTTGGGGCGAACTCGCATGGACACGGACGGATACAGGTGGTCACTCGAGTCGCCGAACACCCAGCTCAGTGGGTCAATGATGGACGCGAGTGCATCCACTTGAATTGTTATCTCTTGTACAGCGGGTCCGGGGTTCGAATCCCTGATGGCGCACACCGAGTGCCCCTGAACAGCATGATTGCTGGTCAGGGGCACTTTTTGTTGTCCGGGTGCGTGTAGGCGACCGCAAGCTTCGCGAAAATCGACAACTCCCTGACCTGCAGGTTTTCAAGCGGCGGAGGGCGTTTCGGAGACTTGACTCCCAATCGCCGATACTGGGAGTCAAGTCCGGTGGTTCAGCCGCTGACCACTGATATCGTGCGTCAGCTTGGATGATGGAGTGCAAAGCGGACTCGCGTGGTCGCTTAACTCATTACTTACTCATCTCTTTGACCGTTGATCCCTCCGAACGGTGATGGCTTTCGTCGCACTTGTCGCACGAACCGGCAAAGCGGGTAGTGGAGGGTAGGGGGAGGAGCGAAGGGCCCTGCCGTACTCACCGGCTCATGAGACCTGCCCACCCTGCGCGCACGTTCGATGTGCTCAGGTCGTGGCAGCGTTCGACGTCGGTATCCATCAGTCGGTCATCCGGCTGCTCCGGAAGGCGATCGTTCGACGAACACATGTGTCGTGGGGGAGTACCCAGTACGCGCATCCCTGTTTCGCTCGGTCGTGGAGAACGGCTATCTCGGCTGTACTGCGCTGACCGGAGCAGGAATCCATAAGACCACCCGCTGCGCGCCCGCCAAAGCTGGTGGGCACTCTCTCCATGCCGGTTTCGTAATACATGGCACCCGTAGCGGCGCCGACGGATTTGTCTTCACCGGCAGACAGGACACACCAGCCTGGATTCCGGCGTGGTCTACAGCCGTGTACGTGCACCACTCGTAGGGAAAACCGTCGCCAACACCGGCCTGTAGTAGGGCGCGTACCTTCTCATCCAGGTCGCGCGACCCCCTCTGGGGGTGTGGTGTATTGCAGCCGTGCACTAGACGACGTTTTGTTAAGTCCACTGATGTATCTGTGCTGTACCGAAATTGGCCACGAACCCTAGCAACGCCAGGGTGGAGCGAACTGCCGGTGACGCGCTACCGTTTGCTTTGTGCCCATGACTCCGTCAGACAAGTTTCGTTTAAAGTCCCAGATACTGCAAGAACTGACCGAAAGCAACGAGTGGGATTTGCCGACGACGAATCTGCTGCTGTCAGAGTTTGGCTTACCGACCATGGAAAGCTGGGGGTCGCCGCCGCTGGACGGCCTTGTTGCGGCGTTGACTGAAGACGTCCTGACTGAGATCTACAAACTGGTCTTGGGAGCCGATAATCACGAGCTCGACGAAATGATCAATGGGTCTGACAGTGAGGTCGGCAACTGGAATCGTGGCTACGTACGCGTCTTTATCTCACACTCCGCCGAGCACAAGCCGTTCGTCGGTGGAGTGGCCGAGGAACTTGCCATCACCGGTATACACGGCTTCGTCGCCCACGACACTATGACGCCGACAGTTCCTTGGCAGGAGCAAATCGAGCAAGGGCTCCGCACTATGGAGGCGTTCGTGTTGCTGATACACCCAGAGGTGAACGACAGCTTCTGGTGCCACCAAGAAACTGGGTGGGCACTTGGACGCGGTGTCCCCTACTTAGTAATCAGAATGGGTGCAGATCCCGTCGGTTTCCCGAGTCGTTATCAATGGTCCAACGGCCGCCAAGACACCGCGAGAAATATAGCTGCAAGTATCAGTACCTGGATCGCCAGCCTTCCTCACCTGGGCGACTCTCTTGTGAACGGTCTCTTACAAGCCCTTGCCGACGTGCGAAATTACGTTGATGCTGGTGCGGCGACAGAAAGAATGGCCTCTCTCAACACTCTCACCGAAACACAGTACGAGCGCCTCGCCGAAATTTGGTGGAGCAACGACCAACTCCATGGCAGCGTCTTAGCGCACAAGGGCCTCAAACCGTTGTATGACCGCAACAACCGAGACTGGCCGCCAACCCCTCGCCCCAAACAAGGATGAAGTTGGGTGCTGAGAGTGCGGTCCCAGGCGACCTCCAGCGCGAGTCGACCGTAGTGTCGGACACGCCCGGTAGCGTCTGACTGACACCAGCTACGAAATTCGACAATTAGGAAGAATGCCCATGAGCTACCGCAACAAGACCTACGTCGCTTTCGCCAGTGAGGACATTCGGAGCTATCGGCTTATGCAAGCCTGGCACTCAAGCGACAACATCGATTTCGACTTCTACGATGCGCACGCCTTGTATGTCTCTCGCGACACCAGTCTTCCCGAGACGATACGTCGGAACCTCCGGCAGCGAATGAGCAACGCCAAGCAGATTGTCCTCTTGGGTAGCCCGGTTGGACGACGAAAGGGCAGTGACGCAACGTCCTTTCTCGCCCACGAAGTTAAGATCGCGCGGGAGTTCGATCTACCCATAGTTATCGCGAACCTCAACGGTAGCCGCACGGTCGACGAGACCGTCATCCCGCAGCCCCTTCTCGACAGCGGCCATTACACAGTCTCCGTGTCCTTTCAACCTCGTATCATCATGCACGCTCTTGATAAGTACGTCCCGGTGTATCTCGACGCTCCCAAAAAGGGTCCACACCAGTACGGTGCGCCCGTCTATAGCTCGCTCGGACTATGAGCGCGGCGCTGCGGCACGACCTTCTGACCGCCCGTTTCCTTAGACAGACCGCAACGTTCTTCTTTGCGTGGACTGGTCTTGCTTCCGTGGTCGGGCAATTGGCAGACTGGGTGTGGGGACTCGCCTCGCATAGCTGGTGGGCACCTACGGTGGCAGTTGTTGTGCTCGCGGGACTCCCTCTCGCCTTCTACCGATCATGGCCACGTCCGATCGAAGAGTCCTACGACATCCCCAGAACCCGGATTTGCATCGTCAAAGGTGACCTGTTCGCACAGGACAGCCACCTTGTGATTGGCACCTGCGACACATTCGACACTGCCATTCCCGACATTATCGAAAGAACCAGCGTCCAAGGAATCGCACTTGATCGTCTGTACAACAACAGGATCGACGAACTGGACGACGATCTAGTCAGAGCCCTTCAGGGAGCTGGCCATCCAATCGAGTCGGTCCCGAAAGACGGGAAGACCGAGCGCTACGCTCTCGGAACTGTCGCAGTGGTGGACCGTTCTACGCATAAGTTGTTCTTCGTTGCATACACAACGATGGACACCAACAACAATGCTCACGGCACCCCTGACGGCTTATGGACCAGCTTGAATTCTTTGTGGGCTAGCATCTATCAGCACTCGAACGGCCGACCGGTCAGCATGCCTGTCATCGGTGGCGGAATGTCTAGGCTTTCAAGCATCGTTCCGACACAGGATTCGATTCGTTTCACAGTACTGTCGTTCATGTTCGCATCCCGTCACAAAAAGATCTGTGACGAGCTACGAATCATTGTGCAACCAGCGGAGTACGAACGCCTCGATCGCCTTGAGCTCCAAGCCTTCCTAAGTTCACTTAAGCCGTCATGAGTACGGCTATCGAGGTACCCTCCAATTCGAGCTGTGCGTTCTGTGACTACCTCGCGGGCAGAAGGCCATTCACGATCGCTGCGCGCAACCGCCAAGTCGCAGTCCTGGTGACGCGAGAGCAACGCGGCCTCCCTCACTTACTTGTAGTGCCCACAGTTCACCGCGAGACACTTCTTGACCTCACAGACGAGGAGACTGCAGCTCTTTCGCTCGGTGTCCGAGCAGCCGCACAAGCGATTAACGACGCCTATCGCCGACCAGGAATCGCCGTCTGGCAAAACAACGGAGTACCAGCCCACCAAACGATCGCGCATGCACATTTTCACGTCGCCGGTACTCTCCCGGAAGGCGGTACCGACTGGGGTGTCATACCGGAGGCTCGAATCGGAGAAACAGACGCCATCGCTAAAGCTATAGGCCCGTACTTGTCCCTTGACTAAGCCAAGGAGAATATGGTGGGCGGTTGTGTGATCGACTATTTTCTGTCATGTCATCGCAGACACAAGGATTGATCGTGACGACTCGGCTGCAGACCGCCTCGGCGACGACCTCGACGTCGCAAGCCGACTCGTCCGGCGAAGCTAGCGTTGCCACCACCGATTCGCATCATATTCGCGATTTATCTGTGTGGCAATCCTGTTGTAGGCGCACAGGACTCGGATGTCGTACATGCGTCCCGGCTTGCGCTGACAGCGGGGGAGTGATTCGAGTGTGTCCAAGATTCGGACACTTCTTTCACCGCTTGCAGCCACACCGTTCTCGGCAGCGCATGTGGTCCTTCTGGCAGGTCCCCGAGTATCGGGGACCTGCCAATCTCGCAGACGTCTACCGGTGGGTGTGCGTAGGTCCGACTATCGGGGACCTGCCACACCCACGTCAGTATGCTTTGACGGTGCGTTAACTGCCGATTCTATCGACATTAGAACTCAATGCTGCAAAGAGCAGCGGAACTTGTGGCCGTGAGGAGAAAAATGATTGCGGACGACTCAATACACGTCAAGGTGGATGAGGAAACTCAAACAGCCCGGCTCAGGCTTTACAACAATAACGGTCTGCGTGAGGAGCACACGCTGCGTAAGGCCAACCCGGACAAACCTCTAAGAGTGGCCGTGGGCAAGCCCGGAGTTCGATCAAGCGTCTGGCGAGTTTGGGGCAGCAAAAATTCTCACGACGTCTACGCATGCATCCGAAGCAGCGCTGGCGTGATCAAGTACAGCTTTCATCAGAGTGGCGAGTGGATTCATCATCTTGTGAACCCCGATCATCCAAAGGCGAAGTTCGTGACCCTTCCTAGTCCCGACAGTAAGAGCTCGACACTTGGTCACGCCCTGAACCGTTCTATAAAGGGTGGACACACATGTTGTCCATATTTGTTCCGTTAGAGGACTTGCCGGTGGTCCCTGGCGACGACACTAATCCGAAAGGGGTTCGATGGATCGACCACGGCGACATGAAGACGGATGCGATTGAGATCCGGCTGCTCCTCGCTTCAGGACAAGGTCCAGCGCTTCACCTCGACGGGCACCACCGAGGAGCGACGCGCAGTGCTGTCGTGGACGGTTTCGTCCTGACTAACGGTGAGGTGGTGATCGTCACCGCAACGGAAATACCGCTTAGGTCTGAGCAGCTGCGGCAACTGGCGGCGAGGCGTGAGGAGCAACGGACCGCTGTCAGCGAAGAATTCAGCCTGGCGCCGAGTCTGGGGCCGAGGTTCGCGGTGCCAATGGTCGATTACGCGGGTAACCGCTGCATTTGGGATATGGCATTCACCTTGGAATAACCATGGTCATTAAATTTCGACACGGCGGAGGCGCGAAGCGAAAGCTGGTCGCGCTGTCAGCGCCGGAATTACCTTGGTGATCGCCTGGGAGAACGATTGGAAAGATCGACGTTAGGACGTCGAGAACGCACTGACGGCAATTGTTTTCGGTGAACCCGGACCTCTCTGGATGGGATGCGCAGGATAGTGCGGCTCGAACCTAAAGCTATCCAAGGCTTTTTACCGCAGCACTCAACGTCTCGGTAGATGGGCGTGCACATTCCGTTTTGGCTTGCATAGCCGCTAGCGGTCGCTTCCGAAAGGGCACGCACCGGTTTGCAGTTCTCAGGGGGCTTCAACACAAAGCCGACAGCCTGCAAGGCGGAGGGCTTCTTGGGTTGTATGAGATCTATCGTTGCGTCTGGTCTGGGTCAGGATCCATCCTGTCAAGCTATGGCAGACGTTCTTGATGGCGTACCATGATTGACTGATCATGAGAGCTCCCTTCGTTGTTTCCTGCTGACCGGTCCGGTTTGGGGTTACGTGCCAACCGACAATTGCATCCAGTGCGGGGAAAATGACGAATACTACAAGAACGCTGCACGCTGCCAAAGCCTGAAGCACCGA
Organism: Rhodococcus sp. BS-15; assembly: GCF_000813105.1. NCBI lineage: Bacteria > Bacillati > Actinomycetota > Actinomycetes > Mycobacteriales > Nocardiaceae > Rhodococcus > Rhodococcus sp. BS-15. Next base: position 10,763 of record NZ_BAOX01000064.1, read on the forward strand.
ATCGAACGGTGCCCCGGACCCGTACCACACGCAACGAGCGTTCAACGCTGTAAAGTTGTGGTGGAGCAGATCTGGTTGCCCTACCTGGGTAGCCGAACTGCGCAAAAACCCGGTGCCGTGATGCGACCGTACGACCTGCATCACTTGAAGGCGTTGCGCCAGTATCTGTTTTAGGATTTTTACCCGTGTGCCGGTGAACTGCGGACGGTAGATAGGTAGGTAGATAGGTATATAGGTATCGAGAAGGAGTTGAGTCCTTCATGACGACGGGCGACATTGGGCGTCCGGTCGCCTATGTCGCTGTGCAGATCGTCCAGACGAATCAGCTCCGTTCAATCTCGAACGCAGACCTATCCGGTCGCCCCGCGGAGATGTATGACTTCGTCATTTTTGCTCATCTCTGTCGGTAGGGAAACGGACGCACGTAGAGAGAGTTCTTCGATTGGTTGTCGTCCGAGTCAGGGCGTGGTCCGGCGTGGAATGCGATAGTGCTGACTGGACTGCACCGCGCATGCCATCTTGCGCCGGCAAAGCAGATACAGAACCGTCCAAACGATGTTTCTTGAAGATCGTCGACGATGATGATCTGGCGTACCTTTTCAGCCGTGATGTTTCGTGAACGGAGGCTATGGGCGCAGGCGCCGAATCAAACGCAACGCTGTCCGTGTTCAAGGCCGTCGCGCGGACAAGTTCTATTCTGTGAGGCGTGTCCGCAGCGTATCCTTGGCCCCATGCTGGGGGTTCCAAGCACTTCGAGGGAGCTCATCACTATGAAGCTTGGTGGAGTCTATTGTCCATGGCAGTCCGTTTAGACGATGGCGGACTGTACGGGACGCCGGTGGACCGAAATGCAGCCGTAGGTGGTCATCGTTTACTCATCACTTTGGGGCGAACTCGGGTGGATTCACACGGATGCCGATGGTCACTCGATTCGCCGAACATCCAGCTCAGCGGGCCGATGGTGGACGTGAGTGTATCCACTTGAATTGTCATCTCTTGTACAGCGGGTCCGGGGTTCGAATCCCTGATGGCGCACAACGAGTGCCCCTGAACAGCATAATTGCTGCTCAGGGGCACTTTTTGTTGTCCGGGTATGTCTGGGCATCCGTAAGCGTCGCAGAAATGAGCAAGTCTGTGACCTGCGGATTCGTAAGTGGCTTAGGGCGTTTCGGAGACTTGACTCTTAATCGCGAATACAGGGAGTCAAGTTTCGGCAGTCATGCCGCTGACCTGCGAGTTGTGTGCCGGATTCGCACCGCAGGGAAGCTGATGGACGTCTGTGGATGCTCGAGTCATCACTTACTCATCTTTTTGAACCTCGCAATCGAACGCAAGTGAACCGTGCAAGGGCGACTCACCCAGGTGGACCTACAGCCCATTCGGACTACTCCCACCGATCCCTCCACGTGCGAGTGCGACGGAGTGAACCCGCCCGCGCCCGGACTTTGATTCGCCTGCCACCACCAAGGCAGCAGCGCGGCAACTGACGAGGGCGAGCTGACCACGACGACTCGGGCCGTGCTTGTGGAGAAATGGCGGGGCGTTTTTACTGGCGTTCGGTGACCCCGCTCCCGTCGGCTTCGTCTGGCGGTCCTCCTAGTTCGCGGGTTTTCATATGTGGTTGCAAGAAGTAGAGGGTCGAGTCCTCGAACAATTCATCTACGACGGTGTCTCGTTGGCCGACGCGAACGCGATGCGTCGCTTACCGCCGGTGCACCGAGATCTGTTCGACAACTTCGTGTTTGCCGCCACGGCCGTAGCGGTGGGGGAGAGCGACTGGAGCAGATTTCCCATCGCTTGCTTGGGCTACATGTCGGCCGTGCACGGTGCCCTCACGTCGGTGCCGCCATTGATACCTCCCGACACCGCCGACGTGGTGGCGGACGTGCTCTCACGTTTCACACCGTTCAAGTCCGGAGATGAGCGCGTTGCGGATGGGTCGCGCATCAACGAAGGACAGTACCGACTTGCGGAGGAATTGTTCACCCGTCTCGGGGGTGTGGATCGGGCGAGCCCAACTGCTTTGCACGCCAAACGTTTCGACATGCTCATTGTTTTCACGAGTATGTCGACGGCGCGGCGCTTGTCAGCTGGGCTCAAAATTTTCCAGTCACTTCCCGCAACGCGTCCTTCTCCAGCTCGGCGTCGGCGAGCAGGCGTTTGATTCGCCTGTCTGCTCGCGAAGCTCCATGAGTTCTTTCGCGGCGTCGGTGTCCATGCCGCCGTATTGGCGACGCCAGCTGTACAACGTCACTGCCGACATTTCGAGTTCTGCCGCGATCTCCTCCTGCGTCTTGCCCGCTGCGGTGAGCTCGTCGGCCCGGCGCAGTTTGCGCACGATGTCCTCGGCAGAGTTCCGTTTCGGTCCAGCCAGGGTCTCCATCGTCCTACCCGCCCAGCTCATGGGCAACAAGACTCTAAAACAAGATGGCACCGTTCACCGGGGACACGCCAGAGTGGTTCAGGCCGTGTCTGCGGCCCGAACCACTCGGGGTTCAACGCGCGAGACCTGCGCCGCACTCTCCGGCGAAGCCCCTCACCACCACCGCGGCGTTGATCGCAATGTCCAGCCGCCAGGACTCGTGGCGAATGGTGACCGAACATTTAAGGGAAATGGCGTTCGTGAATCATTTCAGTTTTTGGATTCTTGGCCGACTTAGATTTGGATGGGCATCCAACCGCCGCCTCAGGGGTCGGCGGTACCTTGGTCGCATGTCCGATTCGATTCCGTTCAGCCCCACGATCGCGCTCCTGGCCGTCGGACGGACCTGGGAGTCCATGCTCGCCGACGCGCTCGAACAGTTGGACCTGACTACCCGAAAGTACGGGCTACTCGGACACATACAGAAGAATCCGGGTATCTCGTTCAGCGAACTCGCGCGACGCTCGCGCATCACTGTACAGAGCACACACACAGCAGTCGCGGCATTGGTCGACAAGAACCTCGTCGACGACGGCACCGCCCAACCAGGGGCGGCGTCCACATTGCAGATCACCGAGCCGGGACACGCACTGCTGGCACACGCAGCTCGAGCCCTCGGCCGTCTGGACGGGGAGTTCGCAGAACGACATCCGGAGCTGACCGAGGCGCTTCGAATCCACATGATGCAGGTGATGTCGGCTACCGACTAGAGCACCCGCGGCGACCATCAGTTAGGCTGAAGGTTATGGAATCGCTGTTACTGACCATCCACGTGGTGGCAGGCATCCTCTTCGTCGGCCCCATCGCGGTGGTCACCAGTCTCTTTCCCCGGTACGCACCGAGCATCGCCGCCCCGACCGGCCGAAGCCTGGATGTTGCTCACATGCTGCACCGCATCACCCGTGTCTACGGCCTACTGGCCATGACGGTCCCCGTGGTCGGCCTCCTCCTTGCTGCCGTCCAAGGACGAATGGGCGAAGTCTGGATCAGTGCCGCCCTGGTGCTGACCTTTCTGGCGGGAGGCCTTCTGGCACTGGTGATCTCGCCGATGCAGGGTGAGACCCTCGAATCGCCGGACGGTGGCGTGCGGCTGCGACGAATCGGGATGACCACCGGACTGTTCAACGTCCTGTGGGTGAGCGTCGTCGTATTGATGATCGTACGACCCGGATCCAGTGGCGCATGAGCTTTCGACAATACCTCAGGCGTCCACCGGCGATCTCGGCACCAGAGGCCGTCCGCCTCCTCGACAGCGGCGTATTGGTCGTCGATGTACGACGCCAGTTCGAGTGGAACCGAATCCACATACCAGGCGCGGTACACGCACCGGGACTGCCCCTGGTTCGGTTGACATCTGATCTGTGAGGATCGCTCCTCACGGTGGAAGGATGTTCCCCATGCCGAAAGCATTTCCCGAGGAGTTCCGCCGCGACGTCATCGCCGTCGCACGCAAAGGCGAGGCCCCCTGCGCCAGACCGCGAAGGACTTCGGAATCTCCGAAGGCTGCCTACACCGCTGGCTCAAGATCGCTGACCGAGACGACCGCGCCAGCACCGCAACCTCCAGCTCGGACGAATCCGCGGAGCTCCGAGAAGCCCGAAAGCGGATCAAACTCCTCGAGCAAGAAGCCGAGTTCATGCGCCGCGCAGTTGCCTACCTCTCCCGGGACGTCAACCCAAAATGATCTTCCCCCGGCAAGCGGGAGGTGCCCCCACCGCTGGTCCTCGACCTTGCTGCCGACGGAGTCCCCGTCACAGTGACCTGCCGGGTTCTCGGATTCTCCACCCAAGCATTCTACAAATGGAAGAAACAGCCAGTAACGCAACGTGATTGGGACGACGCGCATCCGATCAATATCGCCCGCGACATCCACACCGACGACCCAGCATTCGGCTACCGCTTCATCGCAGACGAGCTACCCGATCGCGGCGTCACTGCCAGCGAGAACAGGGTCGCGCGGTTGTGCTCACAGGAACGAATCTGGTAGGTGTTCTCGAAAAAGCGCGGGCTGAACAGGAAAGCCGGCCCGCCTGTCCACGACGACCTCGTCGACCGCCAATTCGCCGCACAGGAACGCAACCAGATCTGGCTGACAGACATCACCGAGCATCGCACCGCCGAGGGCAAGCTCTATCTCTGCGCCATCAAGGATGTCTACTCGAACAAGATCGTCGGTTACTCGATCGACTCCCGGATGAAGGCCTCGCTCGCGGTTGCCGCCCTACGAAATGCAGTCGCACAACGAGACCCGGTCGGGACCATTATCCATTCCGATCGCGAAAGTTCGTACATGAACTGTCCTGCAACGGATTACAAGGATCAATGGGACGCGTAGGGGCATGTGGAGACAACGCCGCGATGGAATCTTTCTTCGCCCTTCCGCAGAAGAACGTCCTCGACCGACAATGCTGGTCGACGCGCGAGCAACTGCGGCTGGCAATCGTGACGTGGATCGAGAAGACGTACCACAGAAAGCGCCGCCAACGACGACTCGGCAAACTCACCCCCATCGAGTTTGAGACAATCAACCAGACCGCACACGCGGCCTGAATCACTCAAACCCGACAGTCAACTGAACTCGGGGCAGTCCCGAGTGCTTCGGCCTGCCTGTCGACGAGTCTCGAGCGCGGTTGCGCCGCATCTCGACTCGTGGGACCACATCCGGCCTGAAATCCGATCTGCTTCGGCGTCTCCTCTGAGGTACGCGGCTACCCGATGAGTGATAGGTGGCGATACTGACTGTCCCGTACTGCAGATCTCGTCGTCGGCGACTCGGGTTGGCTGAAGAGGGTTCGCCGAGCGGTCTTCCTTGGCGGTGCGAAGGTCGATCTGCTTCAATACCCACATGCCTGATACGCGCGGTAACACAAAAATTGGACTAGAAATTGGTGACACCGTCCAAGTGCGTCGAGGTGATGTCTTCGTCGCTGGGACAATTGTCGAGGACTACGCGGAATTTTCGGGCCTCGGAAAAGGGCTGGGCCGCACCTGGGCGCATCCGCATCGTTGGGCAATCGCGCTCTCTACCGGTGTGCTGGTCTTCGTAGACGACGGTGATCTCGGGGCCGAGGAGGCCGAAAGCGAATGACGACGGGTCGGCACAGGCGGTGCGTCGAGGTAAGTGCATTTCTTTGCCTTCGGTGAGAGATGGAACTACCGTGACCGCCTGTGAGCAGCGTGAGCTGGTCGGACTCGGAGCTCGTTCCGCATACAACCGACGGATTGGGAAACCGTAGGTCTTGTGATCCATCCCACTGAGAAGTCGGAGTCGACCCCCATGGATCTGCCGGACAATCGAAGTGCCCGACGCCGTCCGATTTTTGGAGGAGCAGTTTTGACGCCGGTTCTCGTCATGCCTTGGGGTACTCCTGTACAGAGCGAGCAGCCATGATCGGCGCGTCTGTATTGGCCGGGACGGCAAGTGCAGTACTCATGATCGGTGCGTACGTCATAGGAGATCTCTATGCCCGTCGGCCCGGGCATCAACGCTTGCACACCATCTCCGTTGCGTTGGCAGGATCTTCGGCTGCAGCCGCCGTCATTTTCGCCATCACTGTCGATGACATCCTCGTTATCGCTGGAACACTGGCCTTCGTCACGCTGGCTATGCGCACCCTCAACCGTTCTCTCCTGGAAGTCGATTCAGGTCGGCCGCCTGGTTCGAGCGTGAAAGGCAATGATTCGAGTGCCTTCTCGTCGACCACGGAGGCGTCGAGGCGCGACGACCTGTGAGTGCACCGAAGCTCGTCGCACGCTGGTCGGCGTCGGGACATCGCGCTGTAAGCAACGGCGTGAGCGTCTGCCTGTGGTGAGAAGTCGGTGTCTACTCGCCGTTCGGCAGCGCGTTCTGGGATACTCAGGGTCGGGTCGGCATCCATTCCAGTCGCAGATCGGGAGCCGACATTCGGCACCGACCCCGGCATTGACGTCAGTGGGTGCGGGATACTCACTTGATGGTGTTCGTCCGACCGAGAACTGCGGCTGATCTTCCAGGGTGTATCGAGGCGCTGAGCTAGGTCCACGAATCCGATGACTATCCGCATCGTTGGCCGAACGATCCGGCGGAGTGGTTGACGCCCGAGAACATGACAGCTGCGTGGGTCGCCGAGTACGAGCACCGCATCGTCGGACACGTCGTCGTTGTCGACCGGCTCGGTGCACTCTGGGTGTCCCGACTCTTCGTACGACCGGAACACCGGGGCTCACTCGTCGGAGATTCGCTGTTACGGCAGGCGCGGATAGCAGGTGCGTCGATGCTCGACGTCATCGAGCATTCCAACAAGGCAATCGAACTGTACGAACGCACCGGCTGGACGCTGGTCGACAGGCGTCCGGCAGAGTGGACCATGTCAGACGGCCATAGGCCAGTGGAGCGAATTTACCGCGCAGATCCGCAGTCGAGCGAGCTCAGGTAACCGGCTCGAACACGCCGGTGATCGGCTTTCCGATGCCGCGGATCTGCCGAACGTGCAGACTCTCGGAGAACCGGAAGTTAAAGTCCGGACACAATCCAAGGGAGATCGAAGCAGTGCGCAGTATGAAGGTTCTACTCGGTGTCTTCGGCTTCGGCGTCGGCCTTGTTGCCACCCTGGTGATTGCACTCTTCTCCAGTGCGCCGTCGAGATCGACGTATGCGCTTGTCGATGGTGGCAGCTCGAACCCGCTCAACTTCATGGAGACGCCGAGCTACTTCATCATCGGAATTCCACTGATCTGCGCGCTGCTGGGATGGATCACCGCGTATGTCCTGATCAAGCGAGGGTGGGAACTCTCGCGCACGGTGAAGTGAAGTCGGGTGCGGCGAAACTCGAGCTGCACCGAATTGGATACCCGACAACGGATGCACCGACCGACATCGACACTCTTCAACGACGAATCGTCGAACTCGAGCAACAGGCCATCACCGTCGGGCGACAACTTCTCTATGTCTCAATTCGGTTGAACCGAAATGTTTTTCGAATAATTTGTCATGTCCGCCCTGCAACGCCCAGCACTCTGCGCGAGACGCCGATAACCCGCCACTCAGGCGACTCGAAGAACGACTATGCCGGGACCATGGTCGACGAGGGTATCGAAATAACCGCCCCTCGATGCAGCAGTGATACTCCCTACGGATTCATGAGTCCATGCTCGTTGTCGCTTCTGCGGCGAAATGTGCGAAGCCCGGTCAGGATTGCGGTCGCAGCAAACAGGCAAGTAGCCACCCAGGACCAGACCGGAAACTCACCGCCCTGAGTTCGAGACACCGACACAACGGCCCACAGCAACGCCAGCGCCGACCAGAAGAAAACCCACCTTTTCCCGCTCGGAAAATTCACCGTCAAATCCTCGCATTCCACAGGGAACTCGTGCACCGGAAACACTGAATTGTGGTCGTTCCAGCTCTACTCATCACGGTCGGCGACAGTACAGGCCGGACAATTTCGGCACCCGGCAACGCGGTCGTCAATCTTGGCCGGTCGAATGACGGGCAGCCGAGGCCCTCCATGCCGATGGCTGTTGCCAAGACCCTCTCGAAGTTGGCGGTGAGCTCGACAGATGAGGTCACGGTCGTGCAGTGATCCACCGTCGACGGTAATCACACCGACCCGTTCGGCGTGTAACGCAGCAGTGCACACAACCGACCAACGGGAATGAAACCTACTCTGATCGCCCGCGCCCTCGCCGTGGCGGCGACCTGTTTCGGTGTTGCGCTGGTCTCGGGGCCGACCGCGTCGGCCGAGGTTGTAGACCTCGATATCCTGCCCGGGCTGAGCTTCGGACCGACCACACCCTACGGCGTCGGATGCACGTACATCGCGGTCGCACGGACCGAGCGAATGAACGAACCGCGAACCGACATCGGGGCTCTGGACCGGAACTCGATCATGCCGATCGAGGAATTCGTGTGGCAGTTCGATCCCTACTTCAGTGTGCCCGCCATTCTCGGCCACAAAGTCACCCTGTGGACGCCCCTCACAGCCGGCGAGCACTCACTCATGCGTACCAAACCTCGGCCGGCGGTCCCGTCGCGACAGTGACAGTCAATCCAGCGACGTCTCTTGGGCCGATCTGCTTGGTAGCGCCCTGAAGTCGACAGCAGCCGGCGGATGGTCGTTGGCCGAGGAGTCGATGAGCGGTGAGGTCGCGGCACTGCCACGGCGGAGTCCGGAATGCGAATCTGCCCTCGGGGCCGCATAATTGCCCGCGAGATGAGACTTCCTTCCGTCACCTTCGCCCTGCTCGTGCTGGCCGTGTCCTGCGTCCTGTCGCCCGCACCCGTCTCGGCGGACCCCGCTGGCGTCGACTTCTACGACGCTCCCGTCGCCGACCTCGATGCATACGCACTCGGGGCCATCGTGCGCCGAGAACCCGTGCCGCAGCTCGACGTTCTGGGATCGCACACCGAGCGCATTCTGTACCGGTCGGCCGATCCCCGTGATCGTGTAGTCGCGGCGTCGGGGCTGCTGATCACACCGACCAGTGCGTGGACCGGTCCTGGTCCCCGGCCCGTGATCGCCTACGCGCCAGGCAGTTACGGGATCGCCGACCGCTGCTCGGGCTCGTCCGTGCAGGGAATGGCAACCACGATCCCGGCGCTGCTGCCGCTCCTGGCACAGGGATACCAGGTGGTCACGACGGACTATCAAGGACTCGGAACTCCCGGCGAGTACGAGTTCCTGGGCCGGGTTGCCGGCGCACGTGCGGTGCTGGACTCGGCCCGGGCC
>NZ_BAOX01000063.1:0-19900 GCF_000813105.1 Rhodococcus sp. BS-15
GGCCAGGGGGTGCCGCGACCACCAGCAATCCGTAGCCCTTGCGCAGGAATGCGCCGAGCAGGAGTCCCACCGAGATGACCGCGAGCGCGACGCTCCGACGCGGCCCGCCGAGGCCCAGTCTCCGCCGGTTGCGGCACCTACCGCCGCGGTGATGCCGGCAGCGAGCAGAGCCAGGCCGAGAAAGCTTGCCGTCCAACGTGATCGACGCTTGCGTTCGATCGCCGCAGGCGAGAATATGCCTGCCGGTTCGGGAAGATCCCAGGCGAACGGTGCCACACCGAGTGGGTCCCACGACGGGGGAGTCACGGTGGGCATATCGGTCGGCGTGTCGTTCGGCTTCTCGGCGAATGCGGTCGTCTTGCTCAGGTTCACGGTGTGCGCGTCGGCGTCGGCTTCGGTGTGCTCGACTGGCTTCGGTGTCGGAACGTAGCTCTTGGGCAGAGTCGTGTACGGGGTGTAGCTCTGGTGTTGGAACTGCGGCGGACGATACTGCGCGGCCGTCCACTGCTCGGCCGACGTGCTGGGAGATCCGAACGGTCTCGGGGCGTATCGGTTGCGGGAGAACTCCGGCGTTCGCATGTACGGCGGCGGCTCCGGGCACCGTTGGTGCAGCAACCACAGTCCGCCGAGCATCGCCACCAGAGAGATCAGCCCCGAACCCCCGAGTCCGACGCCCACCGGGCCGATCGTCGACACCGCAATGACCAATGCCACCGCCACGACCACCATCTTGGTCGTCGAATCGGAGCTGTTGCCACGCCCGACCAGCGACTCCGCGCCCGACGCGGTGTCACCGGCGCGGTTGAGGACAAGCCACCCCGCCAGATACAGCACGATGCCGGTACCGCCGAACAAGGTGGAGACGACGAACGCGATCCGAATCAGAACGGGGTCGACGTCGTAGCGATAGCCGATACCGGCCGCAACACCCGCCACATGCCCGCGTTGCGGCAAGCGGTGCGGACGGGTGCGCCACATCTGCTGAAGTTGATCCGAGACGGTCACGTTGCTCATGACAACCATCGTGGCCGCCACGAGCACCGAACACATCAGGGATACCCCTGATCTTCATCCCCGAAATCGGGTCCACCTCGCCGGATCCGCGAAACATCAGGGCGAACCCTGATGCGATCACCACCGCATCCGTGCCAGGATCGAAGGCGTGCACCCTGTCGACAATCCACCCGTCGACGCCGCCCGGAACACACCGTCCCCGGCAGGCGACGCGACGGCTACCCATGGCACGCCGACCGCTGTCCCCGTCGCTCCCGTTGTCCCTGTCACTCCTGCTTTTCCTGTCGCTTCTGCAGGCTCCGCTCCTGCTTTTCCTGTCACTCCTGCAGGCTCCGCTCCTGCCCCCTTCCAACGCCGCGGCGGAGGACGCATCGTCGGCGGCGTGGCAGGCGGGCTCGCCGACCATCTCGGCATCGACGTGTTCAAGATTCGGGTGGCGTTCGCGCTGCTCGCCGCGTCCGCCGGTGCCGGCATCGCCGCATACGGATTGATCTGGATGTTCACGCCCGCGGGCGAGGACACCGCGCATCCGAGTGCCGCCGAACGCCAGCGTGCGCTCGGGTTGGCTGCTATCGGTCTCGGCCTCGCCGTCGGTCTCGCCTGGCTTCTCAGCGGTACCGCTGCTTCGGTCATCGTGCCGGTCATCGTCGTGGTGATCGGTGCGGCCCTGGTCTGGCGCGAGTTCGACTCCGAGGGACCGCGAACAGCTGTGGGTCTGCCCAAGCATCCGACCGTGTTGAGTTGGGCGAGGGTCGTCGGCGGAGCGACGTTGATCGTGCTCGGCCTCGCCGTGGTGGTGCTCGCCCGCGTCGATCTGGCCGCACTGCGCTCGTCGCTGCTGGCGGTGGTGGTCACTCTCGTCGGCGTCGGCCTGCTGACGGTTCCCATCTGGTTGCGCACCTGGCGCGCGCTCGGTGCCGAGCGGTCTGCACGCATCCGCAACAACGAACGCGAGGAAATCGCGTCGCACCTGCACGATTCGGTGCTGCAGACACTGGCGCTGATCCAGAAGCAGTCCGACCAGCCGCAGGAGGTGATGCGGTTGGCGCGGGGGCAGGAGCGTGAACTACGCAAATGGCTCTTCGACGGCGGCGACACCGACAACTCCAGCTTGGCCGACGCGCTCAAGACCATCTCCGGGGAGGTCGAGGATCAGCACGGCGTGACGGTTCGACCCATCACAGTCGGTGACGTACACCTACTGCCCGACGACGTCGAGTCAGGCCTGTCCCGCGAGAGCTTCACCGCGCTACTGGGTGCCACGCGAGAGTCTCTTGTCAACGCGGCCAAGCACTCCGGTGAGACCAATATCGATCTGTTCGCCGAAACCGAACCGGAACAGGTCAGCGTCTTCGTCCGCGATCGCGGTACCGGGTTCGACGAATCCGAGGTACCCGAGGATCGACAGGGACTGGCGAAGTCCATTCGGGGACGCATCGAGCGCCGCGGTGGCACGGTGCAGGTACGGTCGACCGTCGGCAAGGGAACCGAAGTGCGAATCTTCATGCCCCGCAACGGCGCCTCCGTCACCACCGAATCTTCCGAATCCACCCAGCAGGAGCAGCCGACGTGACCGAACCTTTCCGCGTTTTCCTGGTCGACGATCATGCGGTGTTCCGTTCCGGTGTGCGAGCCGAACTCGCTCGCGAGGCGGACATCGACGTCGTCGGGGAAGCCGGAGGCGTCGCCGAGGCGGTCTCGGGCATCGACTCGACGAAGCCGGACGTGGTGTTGCTCGACGTGCACATGCCCGACGGCGGCGGCGTGGCCGTGTTGAACCGCATCTCCGAGGGGCCGGTATGTCTCGCCCTGAGTGTGTCCGACGCCGCCGAGGACGTCATCGCCGTCATCCGTGCCGGGGCGAGGGGATACGTCACCAAGACGATCTCCGGCTCTGAGCTCGCCGACGGTGTTCGACGCGTCGCCGGGGGAGATGCCGTCTTCAGCCCCCGACTGGCCGGGTTCGTCCTCGATTCGTTCACCGGTCGCAGCGCCGCCCCGGAGCCCCCGCTGGATCCGGAACTCGATTCGCTCACGCCCCGTGAACTCGAGGTGTTGCGGTTGCTGGCGCGCGGATACACCTATCGCGAGATTGCCGAGGATCTGTTCATCTCCGTCAAGACCGTCGAGACGCATGCCTCGAACGTTCTACGAAAGACTCAGCAGTCCAACAGGAATGCGCTCACCCGATGGGCGCACAAGCGTCGAATCGACTAGGGGACCTACGTCGATCGGAGAAGTGTCGCCAGGATCGTCGCGTGACGGATCAGGAACGTGTGCTCGTCGAGCTTCTTGCGTCGGAGCCACCCGGTCACTTCGCTGTTGTGTTTGCTGGCGTTGCAGGAGGGGCAGGCCGGCACGACGTTGTCGAGTGTGTACCGGCCACCGCGAGAGACCGGCGTGATGCAGTCGCGTTGCAGCGGCGCACTCGTCGCGCGACAGTAGGCGCACCCTCCCCAGGCGTCGAGAAGTTCCGCCCACTGGGAGGCGGTGAGGTCGTTGTCCACTCGGGCGAGCCGTCGTCGCCGTCGTTTCGTGTAGCGCGCCCGCGTTGCCTTCGGCAGCTCAGCGGCGGGGAGCTTGCGGCGAGGGTGCACAACGGCGACGATACTTCGGCCGCGGCAGCACTTCCGTGTTTTGCCTCCGCGCGCCGAAATTCACACCGTTGCCGAGTATCGCCGGAGGATGAGCATGGCAGACGACACGGGCCACACCGGCCCGGACGCACAGTGCTTGACCTTCGACCAACGCGAAGCCTCAGGATTTCACCATGACTGATTCGGAAGAAGAATTCCTGACCATCGGTGCGTTCGCTCGCTCGAGCGGCCTGACCCCCAGCGCCCTGCGGTTCTACGACGACTGCGCACTGCTCGTCCCGGCCTTCATCGACGCCAAGTCCGGCTATCGCTACTACACCCGAGCACAAGCGAAGCGGGCGAACATCATTCGGCAACTTCGGGAGATCGGTATGTCGCTCGACAAGGTGGCCTCTGCCCTCGACGGCGACGGAGCTGCAGCGGTCGACATCGTGGATCGGCACGTCGACGAGCTCGCCGCACGGGCGCGGGCAGCAGCCGAGGCCGCAGTGTCCATCCGCCGGTTGTTCGACGAAAAATACTGCACAGCAACGGTATCTGCCGCCGAGTTCGCGTCGGCGGTGGAACAGGTCGCGTCTGCGGCCGGGACCAGCGAGGAGTTTCCGGTGCTGCGGGGCGTGCTGGTCGAGGTGGACGGTGCACTGTCACCCTCACTGCGACGGATCGGTATCGACTGTCCACCCGAAGTCTCGTTGCGCAGTGCTCGGCCGGCACCTCTTGGTCTCGAGTTGCGGCGATCGGCTCACTCGGGACGGTGACTACAACTGGCACTCTCGCGCTGACAGCAACCGACGACTCGATGGTGATCGACTCCGACGGTGCTCGGGCTGCGGTGGATCCGGTCGACGGCGAATTCCCCGACTGGCGGACGATCATGGATGGCTTGGCCCCGACCGTGACCAGGGTTGTGCTGCAACGAGATTTCGTTCCGCTCGGCGGCGGCACCCTTCGGATCGAGGCCGGGCCGAACGGCGTCCGGGTCGATGGTGTTGCGGTCCCCGCACAGGTGACCGGTTCGGAGAGCGTGGTGTTCTTCGACGCGGCCGTTCTGCAGGCGGCCGTTGCGTCGGCTGTCGGGCCCGACCTGATGCTCGATATCGCTGCGCCGGATCACCCGATGCTCGTGCGTTCCGCGGTCGACGGCGCTCTGACGACACTGGTGATGCCGGTTCTCGGCTGATCGAGTGCTTCCTGTCGTCGAAAGTCGGCGAAGTGTCGACTTTCGATGACTGGGTATCGGCTCCCACACTCGATACCGTCGACAGTATGGACGACAAGATGCTCGGGGAGACGCCACCGGCGGTGCTGTGGTTCTCCCGCGGCGATCGGCTCTTCCTGATCGTCGGTGCCGTGATGATCGGTGGGTTGCTGGGATTCGCGGTGCCGTACGTGGCGGAGTGGGGAGCGTCGCTCACCTGGATACCGTTCCAGGGTCCGTTGGAATTGATCGCGTCGTGGTCGCAGTGGTGGGTGCGGTACGTCTGCATCGGGGTGGGGATACTACTGGGGTTGGCGCTGGTGGCCGTCGCGTTCTACGAGACCGCGCGAGTGACGGTATCGACGGCGCAAGTACGCATCACCGAGAGGGGCGAGACCGCCACGGTCTCGAAGTCTCGGGTCGGCACAGTCTTCGTGGACGGCAAGGAACTGGTTCTGCTCGACGATGCCTCGCGGCAGTTGGTGCGGGTACCGAGCGAGGAGAAGCGTGACGCCATCGAAGCGGCGTTCGAGGAGCGGGGCTACTCGGTTGCGCCCGGTGATCCCTACGACGATCTCTATCACCTGTGGGTGCCCGAGACCCCGGGTCTGGCACCGGAGGTGAATGCGGTGCTCAAAGCTCGGGACATGGCACTGAAGAAGAAGGCGGGTGCCGATGCACGCGAATTGCGTTCGGAGCTGGACAGACTCGGCGTAGTGGTGCGCGACAAGAAGACCAGCCAATACTGGCGCCCCCTGGTCAGATCATGACTGTGCTGCGACGGCATCGAGAACGCGCATGGGATGTCGCCGCCATCGTGTTCGCGCTGTTGCTGGTGTTGTCGGTAGCCGCAGGCACCGAGGGTATGACCACCACCCGAACGGTCGTCTCGATCGTCGTGGGCGTTCTCGGTGCCGTGCTGTTGTGGTGGCGTCGCCGGTGGCCGATCGAGCTTGCGGTGGCGCTGGCGCTGTGTGCTGTTCTCACCGATGCAGTGGGTGGGGCCGAACTGGTGGCCGTTTTCACGGTGGCTTCTCGAAAGTCGTGGCGGGTCACCACCGCGGTGGTGGTTCTGCACGTGCTGGCGTCGATGATCTGGACGATTGTGTGGGCCGAGCAGTCGATCCTGTACATCGCGACGACCAGTCTCGCCTTTCTGAGCATCCCGGCGGCATGGGGCATCGTCGTCAAATCGCGTCGCGAGGTGATCGATTCGCTACGTGAGCGGGCCGAACGAGCAGAGTCGGAATCGAATCTGCGAGCCGAGACCGTTCGCGGACTCGAACGTGAGCGGATCGCGCGGGAGATGCACGACGCTCTCGCGCATCGGATCTCGTTGGTCAGTCTCCATGCGGGTGCGCTCGAGGTCCGGCCGGATGTCGGTGCGCGGGAGGTCGAAGCACTCGCGTCGACCATCAGATCCAATGCGCACGGTGCCCTGGAGGATCTGCGCGAGATACTGGGAGTACTTCGATCGGGCGACGTGAGTGTTCCGCGTCCACAACCGGGTGTGGACGATATAGCTGCGCTGATCGAGGATTCGGAGAAAGCCGGTACGCAGGTGACGTTCGTCGACGAGATGCCCGCGAACCTCACGCTGCCTGCCTCGGCCTCTCGCACCGTTCACCGTGTCATTCAGGAGGGGCTCACCAACGCGAGAAAGCATGCGCCGGGTGTGCCGGTTCGCTGCGGAATTGCTCCGACGGGCAGCGAGATCAGGGTGTGGCTCGAAAACGGTATCAGTGCAGAGAGATTCGCGACAGTGCCCGGTTCTCGCTCGGGGATGATCGGCCTCACCGAGCGAATCGAGCTGGCAGGCGGACGAATCGAGTACGGTATCGCCCGTAGTAGCGTCGGAGTGGTCTACCGTTTGGAAGCGTGGTTACCGTGCCCGAACTGACCGATGATCCCGAGGCAGCCGATGTGCTCGAGGTGTTGCTGGTCGACGACGACGCGTTGGTGCGGGCGGGACTGTCTCTCATCTTGAGTTCGGATCCGGGTATCACAGTGGTCGGCGAGGCGTCGGACGGGCGCAGCGGTATGGAGGCAGTGCACACGCTGGCTCCCGATGTGGTTCTGATGGATGTTCGGATGCCTGTCCTGGATGGTCTGGCCGCCACCGAAATGCTTCGAGCGGAGGGTTTTTCAGCGGCAATCGTAGTGCTGACCACCTTCGACACCGACGAATATCTGCTGCGGGCTCTGCGGGCGGGCGCAAACGGGTTCTTGCTGAAGGACACTCCGCCGCGGGACATCATCGACGCGGTGCATCGCGTCGGAACCGGAGAGTCGATGCTGTCGCCTACAGCCGTCGGACGCTTGGTTGCGCACTGGCGCGAGCAGGATGCCCGATCGCACGATTCTGCCACCGAACGTGCACGGGCGCTGCTCGATGCGCTGACCGATCGTGAACGTGAGGTGGCCGTTGCCGTCGGATCGGGAAAGTCCAACGCGGAGATCAGTGCTGAGCTGTACATGAGTGTGGCGACCGTGAAGACCTATGTCTCACGAATCCTCACGAAACTGGAGTGCAGCAACAGGGTTCAGATCGCGATCATCGTGCACGAGGCGCGTTGACGGGGTCGATCACCAATTCGGTGGCGGCGTCGAGTACCTGCCTGCGGGTGAAGCCGGGATGGTCGGCGTCGAGCAGTCGGCTGCCGATTGCGACACAGAACGCAATCAGGCACCGAGCTTCGAGCTCGACTCCCTTGGTACCGTTGCCCGCGAACGACTTGCGCAGCAACTCCATTCGTCGGTTGTCGACCTCTCGCAGCCGTTCGGCGACGCCCGAGTCTCGGCGCGCCCATTCGCGTACCGCCATGTCCGTCGGTAGGCGTTCGCCGTCGAATGTGAGGTGGCCGGCGAGGACGGCCCGGTCCGCCGGATCTCCGCCGGCTTGTTCGACGGCAGCGAGTACCTCGTCGACGCTGTCAGTGCGCCACCGGTCGAGCATGGCGTCGAGGAGGGCGGCTCTGTCCGAGAAGTGGCCGTAGAAGCCGCCTTTGGTCACTCCGATGCGTGTGGCAAGGACTTCCACGCGGACTGCATCGGGACCGCCTTCGACGAGGAGTGCCAAGCCCTCCTCGATCCACCTGTCACGTGGGGTGCGTGCGCGAGGCAAGGTGCCCTCCTGAGCGTCGACAGTTTTATCTATACGGCACCGTATAAAAGAGATACGATCACGTTGTACGTCACCGTATACCTGAGGGGAGTCGAGTGTGTCGAAGTCTGACGAGCATGACCGGTACCGGGTGAAGAGCCTGGTCGGATTCGATGAGATGGCAGAGGGTGTACTCGCCCGCTCGACCATGCACGCGGACTACGTCGACCACTTCTTCGTGGACGTCGATACCGCGGCCGCGCCGGAACGGTACGCGAGAGTCATGTTCGGCGATGTTCCTTCCGTTGCCGAACGATTCATTTGGCAGGGTTTGTTGCAGTTGAGGCTGATCGCAGGGCCGACTCCGACGTCGTCGCGGGATGGCGCATCGCAGAAACTACTCCGCGGTGGATTCGACTGGAAAACCGATCACATTCTCTGACTGTGCATCTGGTGATCCACGCAGCAGACGGGCGGCTCGAATTGACGACCTTCGTTCGATACGACCGCAGTCTCGGGAGGTGGGCGTGGGTACCGCTGTCCGCCGTGCACCGCAGGCTTGCGCCATCGGTGCTCACCGACGCCATCGCGCGACTCGACGGTCGGGTCACATCACAAGCATGATCACCAGAACGACAGCGACCACGACGGCGAGCACGAGTGCTGCGAGGATCGCGGTCGACGGAATCGACGTTCGGTCACCGATGACGTCCTCGATGCGCATCAGGACGTCGTCGATCGGGTTCTTCTTCTTTTTCGGCAGATCGAACGGCGGTGGCGAATACGTCGACGGAACCGGGTTGGCTTGGCTCTCACCGGGTTGCACGGCCGGCAAGCCCGCGATGGTTCTTCCGAACTCTCGCGACGGACGGCGAGATTCGGAGACCGGTGTCGAGCGCCTCGCCCACGCCGGGACCACGCCGTCCACAGACGTCAGAGGCACCCCGCGCAGCTGAGCTATGGTGCCGCGCTTGCTGATCGCGGCGACGATGATCTCGTCGCGGGCCTGCGCCATGGTGGGCCGTCGGGCAGGATCGGGCTCGAGCATGTGCAGCAACGGGCCCGTGAGATCGCCGCTGCGGGTGGGAGCGATGATCTGCCCCTTGGCAACTCGGTGCAGCAGTGCGATCGAATCGTGATCGATGTCGAACGGCGGCTTGCCTTCGATGGCCGTGTACAGCGTTGCGCCGAGGGAGAACACGTCGCTGGCTGCGGTGGGATCCTGTCCGCGCGCGACCTCGGGTGCGAAATATGCCGGGGTTCCGGTGATCACGCTGTCGTCGGCTGCTTCGACGTCGCCCTTGGCGCGGGAGATGCCGAAGTCGCTGATCTTGACGATGCCCAGATCCTTGCCGCGATCGGCGATCAGAATGTTGCCCGGCTTGATGTCTCGGTGCACGATCCCGGCCTCGTGCGCCTCGGTCAGGGCATCGGCGATCTGTGCACCGATCTGAGCGACCTCGAACGGTGGTAGCGAATCGGTGGTGCCGAGTGCCTGCGCGAGACTCCGCGAGGACAGATATTCCATGACCAACCACGGCTCACCGTCGACGAGAGCGACGTCGTGCATCGCGATGGCGTGGGGGCTGGAGAGTCGGGCAGCGATGCGGCCTTCACGCATGGCCCGGTTGCGTACTTCCACGGCCTGCTGTGGAGTCAACCGAGTGGTGGACGTGACCTGTTTGACGGCCACTTGACGGTGCAGAAGCGTGTCGGTGGCGAGCCATACCGCGCCCATGCCTCCTCCGCCGAGTTTGCCGGCCAGGCGGTATCTGCCTGCCAGGAGGTAGTCGGGCCCGACGCCCCGTCGAACACGCTGCTGATCCGTCACGTCCACAGGTTAGTTGACGATGGCGGGACGTGCCTGCAGCCGCAGAACGGAGGCATCTACCAGGGGCTTCGGCATCACCTTGACGAGTTGCCGTCCGAGCGGCTTTACTGAGCGCAGATCGAAATTGTGTTCGAATACGCCACTTCCCGCGTTCGTCGAACACCGAAGTTTCGGGTCGATTTTCTACGCCGCGAAGGGGAGTGACATGACTGTACCGGGAGCTTCCGTCACGCCGGATGTGCTCGACGGGTTGTCGCTGCCGGAGCGCGTGGCGTTGCTGCGTAGCCGGATGGCTGCCGTACCTTCTCGGGGCGAAACGGCGTCGGTGCGCATCGAGAATTCGGACCCCGTCGAGCCCATGCACCCGGAACCGTCGACGCAGCGTCCAACCCGTCAACGACCCGTTCTTCCAGTGCCGTCTGCGCTGATCGAGGTGCTGCCGCACGGTGGACTGGTGCGTGGAACGGTGGCCTCGGTGTCCGGTGCCGGCTCGCTCCTGATCGGGTTGGTGGCTGCGGTGACCGGTGCCGGTGGGCATGTCGCCGTCATCGGGCAGCCCCGTTTCGGGATTCTGGCCGCGGTGGAGATGGGCGCACAGTTGAGCAAGCTGGCTCTGATTCCCGATCCCGGTCCCGACCCGGTGGAAGTGGCGGCCATTCTGCTCGACGGTGTCGACCTCGTGGTACTCGGTCTCGGCGGTCTGTCGGTATCGCCCACCCGGGCCAGGGCCGTGGTGGCCAGAGCGCGGAGCAAGGGGTCGACGCTGCTGGTGACCGATGGGCACTGGGACGGGGCAGAGCTACGACTGGACGCGTCGGTGCACGGATACGACGGCCTCGGTACGGGCCGGGAACTGGGCCGCGGCCGACTGCGCGGCGTCCGATTGTCGGTGTGCGCTCGCGGCAAGGCGATGCGGCCCCGCACCGTTCGACTCGACCTGCGTTCGGAGAACGGTCGCATCGAGTGGCATACCGAGAAGCGCGAGCAGAATTCATTGTCGATCGCGGTCTCGACATGAGCATCGACCGTTCCAGCCGTGTTCTTGCCAGCCGTGTTCTTGCACTGTGGTGTCCCGATTGGCCCGCTGTTGCAGCAGCTGCCCAGGCCGATCTCCCTGCGACGCATCCGGTGGTCGTCACCTCGGCCAATCGGGTCGTTGCCTGCTCGGCGACGGCACGGGCGTCGGGTATCAAGCGCGGCCTGCGGCGTCGGGAAGCACAGGCGCGGTGCCCGGATGTGCATGTCGCTCTTGCCGATACCGATCGTGATGCGCGACTGTTCGAACCCGTGGTCTCGGCCGTCGCTGCCATCGCGCCGGGAGTCGAAGTGCTCAGGCCGGGCCTGCTGGTTCTCTCTGCCCGCGGCGTCGGACGGTATTTCGGTACCGAGCATCGGGCCGCGGAACGGTTGATCGACGAAGCGTCGGCTGCCGGTGTGGAATGTCAGATCGGTATCGCCGACGAGCTGTCCACCGCGGTCGTCGCCGCGCGGTATGCGCAGGTGGTGCCGCGCGGCGGGGGGTGCAGGCTTTCTCGCGCCGTTGCCGGTGGCAGAACTTTCGGCGGAACCGAGCATGTCGGCTGCCGATCGGGGCGAGCTGGTGGATCTGTTGCGGCGCTTGGGTTTACGAACTATTGGTGACTTCGCGGCACTGTCTCCCGGGGATGTGGCGTCGCGCTTCGGTACCGATGCCGTGTTGGCGCATCGCAGTGCGCGAGGTGAGCCCGAACGTCCGCCGTCGGCCAGAGCTCTACCGCCGGACCTGGATGTGGAGTACCAGTGCGATCCGCCGATCGATCGGGTCGACGCAGCTGCGTTCGCCGGGCGTGGGTTGGCCGAGCAGTTGCACACCAAGCTCGCTGCCGCTGCCGTTGCGTGCACTCGATTGCTGGTGCATGCCAGTACCGGTAACGGCGAGAATCTGTCGCGCATCTGGCGGTGCGCGGAGCCGTTGACGCCGGAGGGAACAGCCGACCGCGTGCGGTGGCAACTCGACGGCTGGATCACCGGGCGCAGCGAGAACAAGCCGACGTCCGCGATCACCGTGCTGCGGCTCGAACCGATCGAAGTGGTGGCCGCCGGTGAGCTGCAGCTGGGGTTGTGGGGCAGCGTCGGGGACGAGGACGAGAGGGCGCGTCGGGCGTTGGTGCGCGTGCAGGGTCTGCTCGGCGGCGAATCGGTGCTGGGCGGTGTGCTCAGTGGTGGCCGCGGGCCGGCCGAGCGGATCACCCTGCGTCCGCTCGGCGACGAACTGGTGCCGACGTCCGATCCATCGGATCCCTGGCCGGGACGGCTACCGGAGCCTGCCCCGGCGGCAGTGATCGAGACACGTCCGACGGTGACGCTGATGAATCGGGCGGGAACCGGAATCGGCGTCACCGATCGTGGTGTGTTCGATACGCCGCCGTCGCGACTGCGCTGGGGGACCAAGGAATGGCAGTTGACGGGGCTGGCCGGACCGTGGCCGGTAGACGAGCGCTGGTGGGACAGTGGCCATGGGTCGACGGGTCCGACGGCGCGAGCCCAGGTGGTGCTCGACGACGAAAGGGCCCTGCTGCTGGTGTTCGACGAGGGTCGATGGCGGGTGGAAGGAATCTACGAATAGTGGCACCGCTACATTCGAGGGAATGCAGATGATGTCGGAGACGGTCGACCTCGATGGCGTCGATATCGCGTATCGCTCGTTCACCCCGCGGGAGCAGACGAACTCGAATTCGGCACCGGTGATGCTGGTGCACGGCATGGGCGGCGACAGCACGACCTGGGATCGGTTCACCCGTGCACTTACCGCGCAGGGCAGCCGGGTGATCACCGTCGATCTGCGCGGACACGGCAAGAGTGCGCACACGTCCACGTACGAGTTCGATTCCTTCGGGGCAGACCTGCTGGCGTTGATCGACCATCTCGGGCTGAACGAAGTCGATCTCGTCGGCCATTCCCTCGGCGGATACGCGGTCTCACTTGTCGCTCAGCGTCGCCCGCAGCTCGTCCGCCGTCTGGTGCTCGAAGAGCTGCCGATACCGATTCGGCCCGGGGACGCTCCGCCGACCCTGACGGGCAAGATGCCGTCGGTCACCGAACTCTGGCACGCAGCGACCAGCGTCGTGCTGCATCCCCGTGCAGTACTCGCCTTCGATCGCTCGATGACCTCCACTGCTCTCGAGCAGTTCCGTCGGCCGAATACACAGTGGTGGGAGTCGTTGGCCGACATCACTGCTCCGACGCTGGTGCTTCGCGGCGGTCCCGGCGGCATGGTCGATCCGGAAAGACTCGACGCGATGGTCGCCGAGATTCCGACCTGCCGCGTCGAGGCGTTTCGTACCGGACACAGCATCCATCGCGACGGATACTCGGCGTTCGAGGCCGCCGTTCTCCCGTTCCTGACGCATTAGGGTCTCGGACATGATTATCGGTGCGCTCGATCGCAGAATGCTGGGCTGGTCGGCACTGTTCGTCGTATCCCAGGCCAACATTGCCCGACTTCTCGGCCCCGCAGCTCCGAAAGTGCTTGCCGTGCAGACGGCGTGGTCCGCCGAGCGTTATCGGCAGATCCTGGCGAGCATGGACGAGACCGAGATCGCCAGGTTCCGCAGCCACTATCTGCCCGACTTCGTGCATCCGGCGATCTACGCCGTCGCACTGCGTGCAGGCGCGAGGAGCCTGGCGGAGAAGACCCCGCTGAGCCCTGCGGCGACGACGGCATTGGCCGTCGCGCCCGTGGCCTCCGCTGCCGCCGACTACATCGAGAACATCGTCGGATTGATACTGGTCGACAATCGCGAACAGATCACCGACACCGTCGTCCGTGCCACCACAGTGGTCAGCACCGTCAAATGGGTTCTGGCCATCGGCACTCTGACATACCTGAGTCAGGGATTCCTGCGAGTCTGGGGGAGAGCTCTGCTGCGGTGAATTCTGTTGCCCCACAGAATTCGGTGGCGTGGACGCTGATGTTCGATAGCGTGAACGCTCATGAATGATCCCAGTGAGAGTGTCCATCCCTTGGACAAGGATCGCGATCCGATCGACACAGCCTTGTTCGTGGCTTGGCCGCTGAGGTGGCGGCGCTTCACGGCGGCGAACTCTCGCGAATGCAGCGAGCCAATGGATACTCGAACGCGACGTGGGTCGGCAACGGTATCGCTGTGCGGATCGCGCATACACCCGTCGACATGGCAGGCGAGGTTGCGCTCGTCCGGGCTCTTCCACGAGAGGTCGGGCACCCGGAAATCCTCGGAGAGGGCACTACCGAGGGCCACGGCTGGATCGTGAGCACAGAGATTCGCGGCCAGAACCTGCACGAGGCGTGGCCGACGCTGACGCCTGCCGAGCGGGAATCGGCGGTCCGCCAGCTGTGGGCTCGCGCCCGGATCGTGCACGACGCGAGCCCGTCTCTCAGGACGTTCGTCGCATCTCACGGCGGCTTCGTACCAGTGGCCGGGCTGGGACTGTCCAGCGCTCAGCAGTCCCGCCTCGACGGAGTCATCGAGGCTTACTTCCGGGCTGCACCTTTGGTGGAACAGACCGTCAACCACGGGGACCTCGCGTTGATGAATGCTCTATGGGACGGGCAGGTCGTCGCCCTGCTGGACTTCGAGTTCGCCGTGCTCGGTCCGGTCGAGATCGACCTGTGCCGACTGGTATGCGAGGCCCGCGTATCCGACGAGGGCCATCGCGTCGATTCGGATGCAGGTGACGCCGCGGTCGAGATCGCCGCTCGTCATATGGATCCGACTCATGGTCGTGAGCTGATCCATGGCGCAGCAATTCTGGACCAGCTCCGTGACCTCGACCTCTGGTCGTCCGTCGACAGTGTCGAGGATTGGCGACCGTACCGCCTGCTCACCGAGCTGCTCGACGTCGACGGCGGCTATCTCGCACCCCTGCTCGAATGATCGACGGACCGACTCCGAGATCGGTAAACCCGTTTGCCGGTCACCAACTGGTGCCGGGGACCAATCTGCCGACGCGTCGGATTACCTTGCCGATGCGTGCGCTCGGAGTCTTCGGATCGTACCGGCGCACTCGGTAGGGCACCTTCCCGTTTTCGATCGTGACCGGCGCTTCACCTTTGGCTGCAGCGGATTCGGCGAATTTGCGGTAGTGCTGGTGCATCGTGCGGTCTTTGCCCTTGGGCGCGAACATGGCACCGAATTGTCCGAGTGTTCCCAACGGAGTGTCGATTCGCTTCGGTTTGTCGCTCAGTGCGCGGATCACGATCGCGGCAGCCTTCTCCGGTGAGAAGACCGGTCCGACGTTCTTGTCGCCCGTCGGGGTGATCATCGGCGTGTCCACCAGCGGCATGTGGATGGTGGTGTAGGTGATTCCGTCCGAGAGTGTCTCTGCGGCAGCAACATCGGTGAAGCCGTCGAGCGCTGCCTTGCTGGCCACGTAGGCGGAGAAGCGGGGAGGGTGCCCCAGAACGGCAGCGCTGGAGAGGTTGACGACGTGCCCGAAGCTGCGTTCGCGCATGTGTGGCAACAGTGCCAGCACCAGTCGTATGGCCCCGAAGTAGTTGACGGCCATGGTGCGCTCGTAGTCGTGCAACCGATCGGTGGACCGATAGAGTGCGCGGCGGATGGACCGACCAGCGCTGTTGACGAGCATGTCGACGTGATCGTGTTCGCTCAGAACGGTTTTCACCGTCTGGTCCACCGATTCGCTGTCGGTGACGTCGCACGAGTAGCCGTAGGCGGTGCCGCCCGATTCGCGGATGTGCTCGACCACCTCGTCGAGTTGGTCCTGACCGCGCGCGAGCAGAATGACCACTGCGCCTTTGCGGGCAGCTGCCTCGGCGCTGGCTCGGCCGATTCCGGACGAGCCACCGGTGATGACGATGTGACGGCCGAACAGCGGCCCGCGTGGGTCGTTTCGGCGGTTGCGCTTGGGATCGAAGTTCTCCCGCCAGTAATTCCACACGCGATCGGCGTACGTTCGCAGTGGTGGCGGTGTGATCGAGCTGCCCTGCAACGCTTTCTGTGTCGATGCCGACTCGAACACGGTGGGCAGAGTCAGGTGTTCGAGCATCACCGGTGGCACACCGACATCACGGAGGGCGGCGTCGCGCTGCTTGCGCACGGCCCTGGATTTGGGAGAGACGACCGGAGCGACCAGCGCCCCGGGTACATCGATGATTCTCGCGCGAGATCCGGCTGCGGACGAGAACGCGGCATAGACCTCTGCCATCGACTGAGGCGTCGGATTGACCAGATGGAACACGCTGCCGGGAGAGGTGTCTCGATGTACGAGCTCGACGATGGCGTCGGCGACGTAGTCGACCGGAACGAGGTTGGTAGCGCCCATCTTCGGCACGGTGATCGGTAGGGCGGACGGCAGCTTGGCAAGTTCCGCGAAGAACGGGAAGAAGTAGTACGGGCCGTCCACCTTGTCGATGGCACCGGTCTCCGAGTGCCCGATGATCGCGGCGGGCCGATACACCCGCCAGTCCGCAGCGCTGTCGCGCACCAACTTCTCGGACTCGAACTTGGTGCGGTGATAGGCAGTCGGAAATTTCTGACCGAGGTCGAAGTCGTTCTCGGAGAACGTTCCTCGATAGTCACCCGCAACGGCGATCGACGAGATGTGGTGCAGGCGGGCCCCGGTCTTCTCGGCGAGGCCGATCACCGAGGCGGTTCCGGCGACGTTGGTCGGGGTCTGCTCGTCGCCTGCGGTCAGGTCGTAGACGGCTCCGAGGTGGAGGATGTGGTCGATGTCGGCAGGCGCGTCTCGGAGTCCGAGCTTCGGCTCGGTGAGGTCGCCGACCAGCGGGTGAATTCGGTCGCCGCCGTCGAGGTGCTCTGCGAGTCGCTCGAGGCGAGCCACCGATTGGGGACGCACCAGCACGTGGATCGCAGCGAGCGCATCACGTTCGAGCAATCGGTGCAGGACGTTCTTCCCGAGAAACCCGGTACCGCCGGTTACGATAAAGTTCGCCATGCGAGCCGACCTTACTCCGAAGTAAGTTCCGGGGCTAGTGTCCGATACCGGCTTTTTCGTGCACTTTCTTCATCCAGGTCGGTGCCCACCAATTGGCCTCGCCCATGAGTTTGACCAAAGACGGAACCAGCAACATACGGATGATCGTCGCGTCAATGATCAGGCCAGGATGACTCCGACGCCGAGGAACTTCATGATCGACAGACCAGAGATCGTGAAGGCTCCGGTGACGACGATCAGAATCAACGCAGCCGCAGTGACGATGCGTCCGGTGCGTTGAGCGCCGAAGATCACCGCTTCGTCGGTACTCGCTCCAGCCGCGCGAGCCTCGACCATGCGCGACATCAGGAACACCTCGTAGTCGGTCGACAAGCCGAAGATGACCGCGAGAATGAGAACCACGAACGTCGACTCGAGCGGCCCTGGGGTGACGCCGAGCAGGCCGGCTCCGTGGCCTTCCTGGAACACCCACGTGAGTGCGCCGAAGGTCGCGGCCAAGCTCAGTCCGGCCATCAGGACCGCCTTGATCGGCAGCACGATCGATCCGAACGCGAGGAACAGCAACACCAGCGTCGAGACGACCATGATGGCGATCATCACCGGTAGCCACTTCGCGATCGCAGCGTTGCCGTCGTCGACGTTGGCTCGCCCGCCGCCCACGAGGATCTCGGTACCGTCCGGGGGAGCAATCGAGCGCAGTGCCGCCACTGCGTCGGATTGGGATTCGGCCTCGCTCAATCCCTGGGTCGGTTCGCTGTACGACGCCTGAAGCGTCACGAAATCGTCCTTGGAGCCCAGGAATTCGGCTCGGGCGATGCCGGGAGTGGATTCCACAGCGGAGGTCAGTGCCGCAATCGGTGCGCCCTGAGCTTGACGCCGTCCAGGCCGCGCAGAACCACGGTTGCGCCCTCGCCGGTGGATTCGAAGTCGGAACCGAGTGTCTCGAATGCCATGCGCGCAGGGTTGTCCTTCGGCAGCGCCGTGTAGTCGACCTCTCCGAGTGAGACCTTCAGGATCGGGGTGGCGATGATCAGCAACCCGGCGACGATGACGGCAGCGACGATGCCCGGATGCTTCATGACGCGGGTGACGACGCCGCCCCAGAATTTGTGTGCGCGTGCATCGCTGCGATCGGACGCGGTGCGCGACCACGTCCAGGAGTTGATGCGGGTGCCGAGAATGGCGAGCAGTGCCGGGACCGCGGTCAGTGACAGGACGGCTGCACTCGTCACCGCGGCCATGGCCCCGAACCCGAGAGATCGGATCACCGCCTGCGGGAAGACGAGCATCCCGGCGAAGGCGCAGATCAGCAGCAGTCCGGAGAAGACGACGGTCTTGCCTGCGGTGGCGACGGTGCGGATTGTCGCGTCGATCGGCGTCAGTCCACCGCGTAGCTCCTCGCGGAACCTGCTGACGATGAACAGTCCGTAGTCGATGGCCAGGCCCAGTCCCAGCAACGACGCGACGTTGATGGAGAACGAGCTGACTTCGGTGAATTCGGTGAGTATCCGCAGGATCGCCAGGGAGCTGAGCACGCTCAGAATGCCGACGAACACCGGAACGGCTGCAGCGATCACGCCGCCGAAGATGAAGATCAGCAGCAGCAGGGTGATGGGAACAGCGATGATCTCGGAGCGGATCAGGTCGCTTTCGAGGGTCTCGCTGAGCGAGACTCCCACCACCGACGCGCCGGCGAACTGCGATTCGACGCCGGGTACTTCGAGCTGGGGCGGAAGGTCGCCGAAAGTGTTGAACGTGACGCCCGAGTTCGCACCGAGGGACACCGTGGCCAACGCCTTGGTTCGGTCCTTGGAGACCAGAAATTCCTTGCTGACCGGGTCTGCGCTCCAGTACGAGCTGACGTTGCCGAGGGTGTATCGACTGCTGAACTCGTCGAGCGTCGCCTGCACCTGCGGTCCGATGTCGTCGATCGTCCTGCCCTCGGGGGCGGTGTAGATCGCGACGATGTCGGGGGTCGGTTGGCCGATTCCCTGCACCAGTCGCGCGACCTCGGACGATTCGCTGCCTGCGTCGGCGTAACCGCCCTCGCTCAGTTTCGAGAAGACGCCGAGTCCGAAGATCCCGCCTACTGCGACGACTGCGACGACAACTGCGAGTGCCCATCGTTTGTGCGATACGACGAACGATGCCCAACGCGTCACGTCTGTGCTCCGGCTCTGTGAAAGGGATTCGGTGAAAAGGGTCAGTGGCGATTCGACTCTAGTTGATCCGTGTCGGACCCTCGTGTTCTCATTAGAACAAGTGTTCGATGAGGCGGCGGCGTGGAGGCGGGGGGGCTCGATGGGATGGAACGACGGACCACCCACGTGGTCGGAGATGGAACGAGTCCTGTCCGGACGTCCGAAGCCGGTGGCCGAGGGCGACGGCGGCGACAGCCCGGCCTGGTCGCGAAAGAGGGACGTCTACGACCGCACCATCGACAAGCCCGCGCTGTCGGTGACGCCGTACGCGGAATTGCATGCGCACTCGGCGTTCAGCTTTCTCGACGGTGCCTCGCAGCCCGAGGAGATGGTCGAGGAGGCGGTACGCCTGGGCCTCGAGTCCATCGCCATCACCGACCACGACGGTTTCTACGGGGTCGTGCGGTTCGCCGAGGCAGCCAGAGCTCTCGGTATCGGAACCGTGTTCGGCGCCGAACTCTCACTGGACACGCATCGATCCCGAGCCGGGGAGACCGATCCCGACGGCACTCATCTGCTGGTGCTCGCTCGCGGCCAGGAGGGGTATCGACGCCTATCGCGTCGGATTGCCGCTGCACACCTGGCAGGCGGGGTCAAAGGTAAGCCGCAGTACGACATCGATCAACTCACCGAATCGGCAGGCGGTCACTGGCAGATTCTCACCGGTTGCCGAAAGGGCCATGTTCGGCAGGCGCTCTCGCGTGGTGGTCCGGAGGCGGCAGAGGCCGCGCTGCGCACCCTCGTCGATCGGTTCGGATCCGATCGCGTCACCGTCGAACTCACCCGGCACGGCGTCGCAGACGACGACGAGCGCAACGACGCTCTCGCGACGCTGGCTCGGCGGTACGGACTTCCGACGATCGCCACCACGGCCGCGCACTACGCCGGCCCGCGCAGCAGGAGATTGGCCATGGCGATGGCCGCTGTGCGCGCACGGAGCAGCTTGGACGAGGCTGCCGGGTGGTTGGCACCGACCGGCGGCGGACATCTACGGTCCGGGGTGGAGATGGCGGAGATGTT